>JADLAP010000103.1 GCA_020848195.1 Phycisphaeraceae bacterium | reverse complement strand
TTTCGCAGATCCAGCAGCGCGGGATACTCGATCTGATCGAGATCCTTGTCATTGGTCTTCGGCTGCGCATCGCAACTGATCAGCACGCCGGCCACCACCAGAAGCATCATGATTCCCGCATTCATCCATCGTGACGGCATCTTCGCTATCTCCACCAGTTTCACGCATCAGGAACCACGAAAGTTTATCAGGTTTGACATCGCGTGGGTCAACGAGACGATTTCGCGTCAACCGTTTCCTCGGATGCCCCCGAGGGCTTAAGGATGGTGGTGCGATCACCGATGAAACGGATGCCTTCGACGCAAACGACAACGGGGCGGACGGGAGAAAGCGCTGCGTTGCGATGCGAAGGGAAGGCCGGACGACATCCCCATGATTCGCAACGGAAACGTTGCTCATCATGGGGCGTCCGCGACCCACATCCGGGACCGGCGCCGGGAATGACTTCCGGCGGGGGTGGGGGGCTGAAAGGCTCCGCCATGCGAGAACAGTTGGACGTCGATGTGACCGTGGCCCGTCTGCTGGCCTGTCTGCCGGAGTTCGCCGACTGGACCAGCGAGCCGCTGACCGCCGAGGCGGTGAAGCTGCTGAACCACTCCTCGCGTCAGGCGCTGATGAGCATCGCGGTGGCCGCCCTGCAACGGGCGATGAGCGATGCAACCGACACATCCAGGGTCGCCTGACAAGCCGATCGTTGGCTTTCACCGCGCACGGCGGCTGCCCCCGGACGTTTTTGGACGTCACCGATTGCTTGCGTGTCCACGGTTGTCCCCGGACGCGCGGGCCGTTGGCCCGCGGCTGGGAAGGAGTGAATCACGTGAGTCCATGGGACGCCCCCGGACGCCCCCGGACACTCCCGGGCTCGCTGGGAAGGAGTCTGGTTGGAATCACGTGAATCACTATGGGAAACCAGGATGTAAAGGCCGAAATATCGATGAAAAAACGGAAATGATGTCAAAAGCCGGGGGCGAAATGTCGAACGGCGCTTTTCGGGATTTTGGATTCACGGCGACATGGAGGGAAGCGCAAAAAGGTGGGCAGGAAGTCCCCCGATACGGCCGGGACTTCCTGCTCACACGGGCGCAAACGCGTTGCATCATGTGCGATCTGCCGCGATGTTCAGGTTACTCCAGCGGCATGTCGCGGTCATTCTCCGAAGTGGGGCGTACGGGCCTCAGGCTCCGTCCACCGCGTGCGTGCGGCATCCGGAAAGCCCGGAGGGGAGCAAAGCCGGTGCGACCCCACGAAGTCAAATGGACGATACGGGCCGGGGATGGGCAAGCGGAAGAAGAAATATTCACCACGACGGCACGGCGGCTATCCAGTGAGCGTCGCGTCTTGCGTGATGGCCGTGGTGTCTTCGTGCCGTGGTGGTGCAACCCGCGTTTCCCAACAAAAAACCGGATCGCGGAGGTGATCCGCGATCCGGTCATGTCGGACATCCATGCGTGAGGAGCAAAACAGAACAAATCAGGCTGCGGCGGTTTCCCGGCGGGTTCGCCGCTTGCGGCCGACCGTGCGCTGATCCTCCGTCATGCGTCGGTCGGGGTTGTCGTTCATCACCTGCACCACGTCCTCGGGGGACTGTGCCCAGAGGTCGGCTCCGATTTCCTCCGCCAGGCCGTCGGCGCGGTTGAACACGCCGCCGCCGACGACGACCTGGAGTTTCGGCGCAGCGCCGATCTCGTGCAGTTGGTCGATGAGCAGGCGGGTGAAGGGGACCGTGCTGGGCACGGCGCCGAAGACGAGGAGGGTGTTGATATTGAGTTGTCCGATGTAGCTGACGATTTCGTCGTTGGCGATGCCGCCGCCGGCGAAGAAGACGTCATAGCCGTCGGCTTCGAGCAGGTCGGCGACCATCTGCGTGCCCAGTTCCTCGGACTCTTCCGGGCCGCAGACCACCAGGACCGACTTGCCGCGGGATTCCCGGCGTTCCAGACGCAACTGCATCTGGTCCACCAGGTTCCGCATCAGGCGGGTGGCGAAGTTGAAGCTCAACATGCTCATCTGATCGTGGCGGTAGAGCTTCTGGACCTGATCGAGCGTCGGCCAGAAGAGCTTGCCGAGAATGGAGGGGGCGGGGCAGTCGGCTTGCAGCAGTTCGTCGACGATCTGCCTTGCCGTGTCCCGCTGTCCACTGATCAGTGCCGTGAAGAACCGTTCCTGAATTGCGTCCTTGGCCATGTACGAATCTCCCTTTTGCCCTCATGCCTCTGGGAGTCAAGCGACCGGACGTCCTGCGGCTGCTCAACTACACTTGTTCCAAGGGTCGGCTTGTCCTTGCCTGTCCCTCTGTTTTCTCCCTGATCCACTCCTATCATCGTCAAGGTCGCCCGCAATCTTCACCTGGTCGTCAAATCCGTTACGGTTTAACCCCGATAAGGCGCGAAATCGCCGGGATAAGCCGGTTTTCGCCCGATTTGCTCCACGCACGGAGCGGTCGGCCCCGCCGTCCCGTCGCGGTTACCGGCCATGGCAAATAACCCATTGAACAGTTCGACGGGCAAACCGTTTTTTACGCCTTTGCACCTCCGTTTTTTCCGCGGCTATCATGAACGCATGAGACGCACCATCCTTGACGTATTGTTCGTTCCGGCTGTCCTTGTCGCGCTGACCGCCTGCACCATGAATCCCGCCACGGGACGATCGCAGCTCAATGCGATCTCCTCATCGCGGGAAGTCGCCATGGGCGCGGAATCGGCTCCGCAATTTCTGCAAAGCTACGGCGGGGCGGTGCCTTCACCGCAGGTCTGCGGCTACGTCGACGGCATCGGACGGCAACTGGCGGCCGTCAGCGAACGGAAAGACTTGCCCTGGGAGTTCCACATTGTGGACTCGCAGGTGATCAACGCCTTCGCGCTGCCCGGCGGCAAGGTGTTCATCACCCGCGGGCTGGCGTCGAAGCTGACCAATGAAGCCCAGCTTGCCGGCGTGCTCGGTCACGAGTGCGGCCACGTGACGGCGCAGCACATCGGCCAGCAGATGACACGAGCGATGGGGTTGCAGATCGTCGTCGCCGGGCTGGGCATGACGGGGGATCAGACCAACAAGTCGTGGCTCAAGACTGTCGGCACGGGACTGCAGACCGGCGGATCGGTCTATCTGCTGAAGTTCGGCCGGGACCAGGAATCGGAAGCCGACGCGTTGGGCATGCGTTACATGTCGCGCATCGGCTACCACCCGCAAGCCCAGCTTCAGGTGATGCAGATTCTCGCCAATGCTGCCGGTGCTGCCGGACGCGACCCGGAATGGCTCTCCACCCATCCCTACCCCGAAACACGCATCCAGCGCATCACCGATCTGCTGCAATCGACCTACTCCGACGCGATCCATACCCCGGGCAAATATCGTTTCGCCGAGGCCGAGTACAAGCAGCAGATGCTGACGGCCTTGGCGCACCTGCCCCCGGCACGTCACACCGGCCAGGAACAGGCCCGCGGCGATGCGGATGCGATGCGTGAGCCGGGGGAACCGGGGGAGCCGATTGCCTGGTGCTGGCACTGTCAGCAGGAAGCCCGCCTGGCCCGGCTGGAACTGGCGACTCTCCATGAGTGATCCGGCTTGGACGCAGCGCGATCTGGCGGACCCGCACGGCGCGGCGGACAAAGCCCGGCGGGTCGAGGCGATGTTCGCCGCCATCGCGCCGTCGTATGACCTGAACAACCGGGTGCATTCGCTTTGGCGCGATCAGGCGTGGCGTCGCGCTGCGGTCCGCGCGGCGGCGGTGAGGCCGGGCGATCTCGTCCTCGATGTCGCCTGCGGCACGGGCGATCTGGCGATCGCCTTCGCCCACAGCCCCGCGCGTCGCGTCGTGGGCGTGGACTTCACGCTCAATATGTTGCGCGTGGCGCAACGCAAAACCTCCGTACGAGCCGCGACCGCCAGGGAGCGGACGGCTTCCAGACAAGGGGGTGCAACGCAACAACCTTCACCCCTGGCGGCAGCCGGTCGTCCGCTCCCTGACGGTCGCGGCTCGTTGGAGGCCATTGGATACATCGCCGGCGACGCGATGCGGCTGCCCGTCGCGGACCAGTGCGCGGATGTGGTCAGCATCGCGTTCGGCATCCGCAACGTGGCGCAACCCGTGGCCGCAATGGCGGAGTTCTTCCGCGTGATGAGGCCGGGCGGGCGGCTGGTCATTCTCGAATTCAGCCTGCCCGCCAACGCTTTGCTGCGCAGGCTGTATATGGCCTATTTCAACCATGTGTTGCCGCGCACGGCTGCGCTCATCGCACGGGACCGCAGCGGCGCGTACCGCTACCTGCCCCGCAGCGTCAGCACGTTCATTGATCGACCCGCGATGATGCGGATGATGCTTGAAGCGGGCTTCGTCGAAGTGACCGCCACGCCGCTGACGTGCGGCATCGCGGTGATTTACAGGGGTTTCAAGAGGTCGCTGCCGTCGCGGGCCTGAGCAATCGCCCACGCCACGTCGGCTGCCTGCCGGTTGGCCAGCACGTCATGCACGCGGAACAGCTTGACCCCGGCCATCACGCCCAGGGCTGTGGTGGCGCACGTGGCGCTGACCAGCTCGGCAGGCAGTGGCGTGCGGTTGTGATACGTGCAGATCGATCCCATGAACCGCTTGCGGCTGGTCCCCAGCAGAATCGGATGCCCCGTGGCGACGAACTCGTCCAGCGCAGCCAGCAGGGCGAGGTTGTGAAGTTTGGTCTTTCCGAAGCCGATGCCGGGGTCGAGGATGATCCGGCTCCGCTCCGCGCCCGCCTGCATTGCCGCGCGGGCCTGTCGCAGCAGGTGGCCGAGCACCTCCGCCACGACGTCGTCGTAGTGCGGCTCCTGCTGCATCGTGGCGGGCTGGCCTTGCATGTGCATCAGTACGGCAGGCACGCCTCGACGGGCGATCAGCGCAAGCATGGCTGGATCGTCCGTGCCTGCGGAAACGTCGTTGACGATCATCGCCCCGGCGTCCAACGCCACCTCGGCCACGGCGGCCCGCGTGGTGTCGATGCTGATGATCGCCCCCGGAAGCTGTTGCAGCAGCGAACGAATGACGGGAACGGTGCGTGCGATCTGATCTTCCGGCAAAACACGCTGGGAGCCGGGCCGGGTGGACTCGCCGCCGATGTCGATCAGGTCCGCCCCCTCGTCGAACATGGTCAGGGCGTGCGCGACGGCGGCTTCAAGCGTGTTGTGTTCCCCGCCGTCGGAAAAGCTGTCCGGCGTGACGTTGAGAATGCCCATGATCCGCGGGCGGTCAAGCGGAAACGCCCGGCCGTCGGGAAGTTGCACGGATGATGCATACGTGGAGTTCATGTGTGATCCCAGGCAGAGGGTCGATGGTTCTGCCGGAAGGATAACCTGAACCCGTCATGAATCATCAGCGAATGTAGGCGACCCATTGATCCGGCGTGGTGAAATCGCCAAGCGTGGCGGCGTGAGCATCGCCGAACAAGGCGTTGAAGCGGCCGCCGGGCTGATGCAGTCCGACTTTGCGGCGGGTGTTGGTCGCCGCAGCCAGGTCCTTGTCGCCGTTGTCGGTCTGCATGAACATCTGAATGCCGGCGAGCATCGGCGAACTCATGGAACCGGTCCAGCCGACGCGATGGTCGGTGACGAAGATGGAGTTCGGACGAACGCCGGCGTTGCCCAGACGCAGCGGGGTTTCCGCGCCGCCGGTCGTGGTGTTGGCTGCGATGCCGGTCCATCCGGAACGCGCGCGCTTTTCCGCCGTGGTCCAGGTGATCGCGGACGAGGTCCCCCAGCCGTTGGCGTCGGACATGGGACGGACTTCATTGATGAGATAGCCGGCCCATGTCAGACCGTCGTAGGGATCGCCGGATGACGCGGGATTCCAGTGATCTTCCAGTTCGATCTGCGGATCAACGAAGATCGCGTTGTTTTTGGCGAGATAGTGTGCCCAGAGATAGCACTGCCAAGCCAAGGTATCGCTGGTGATGTCCAGATCGCTGGCGGGCATGAAGTCCTTGGACTCCGCCGCGTAGGCGTTGACGCCGATGCCGATCTGATGCAGATTGGCCAAGCCTTGAGATTGCCTGGCAGTCTTGCGTGCCACGCTCAGCGCGGGCAGCAGAATCCCAATCAGAATCGCAATGATGCTGATCACGACGAGAAGTTCAATCAACGTGAAGGCCTTGCGGCCACGACGAGAAGAGCGGGTACGCATCCCTGATCCTCCTGGGAAGAGTCTGTTCCTTACCAGACGGTCCCTCGCCCATGAGGGTAAGCGTACCACGTTCATTTCATGTTTGGCTAGGGTTATTCACTCGTTATTCACACATTTTCCACAGCAGCACACGGAAGCAATGTGTTGTATGTGTGTAAGTTGTTTTATTAAATGAAATTATACACGATTGAATCAGTCGCCTCAATCGGCAGCATCCGATAGAGGGTCCCCTGTTCAGGGGTGAACGACTTCCCATAGCAGCCTCACCTGAGCTATCGCACCTCCATGCCCAGGCAATCGCCTTCGACGATCACGTGAACGGCGCTCCCGTCGGTGATCTGACCGGCGATGATGCCCCGGCCGATCTTCGTTTCCAGATTGTGTTGGAGATACCGCTTCATCGGCCGGGCACCGTAGACCGGATCGTAGCTCTTGTCCACGATGAACTGTCTGGCCTCGTCGCTGATGCTCAAGTCGATCCGGCGTTCGGCCAGACGCTTGCGGACGTCCGCGGCCAGCAGGTCCACGATCCGTTTGAGGTCGTCCGTGGTCAGCGGCTTGAACAGCACCACGTCGTCCACGCGATTGAGGAACTCGGGACGGAAGTGGGCACGCAGATCGCTCATCACCGCATTGCGCGCCGAGTCCGCGATATCGCCGCCGCCCATCATCGCGTCGTCGAGCAGATGCTGACTGCCGATGTTGCTGGTCATGATGATGACGGTGTTCTTGAAGTTGACCGTTCGGCCCTGCGCGTCGGTGCACCGGCCATCATCCAGAATCTGCAGCAGCACGTTGAACACGTCGTGATGCGCCTTTTCGATTTCGTCGAACAGGATCACGGAATAGGGCTTGCGTCGGATGGCTTCGGTGAGCTGGCCGCCTTCCTCGTAGCCGACGTAGCCCGGAGGCGCGCCGATGAGCCGGCTGACGGTGTGCTTCTCCATGTACTCGCTCATGTCGATGCGGACGAGGTTGTCCTCGCTGTCGAACAGGGCCTCAGCCAGCGCGCGGGCGAGTTCGGTTTTGCCCACGCCGGTGGGACCCATGAAGATGAACGAGCCGATGGGCCGGCGGGGGTCCTTGATGCCCGACCGCGCGCGGATCACCGCGTCGGCCACGAGGCTGACCGCTTCGTTCTGACCGATCACGCGCTGGTGCAGGATTTCATCGAGTTTGAGCAGCTTTTCGCGCTCGCCTTCGACGAGGCGGGAGACGGGAATGCCCGTCCACCGTGCCACGACCTGGGCGATTTCCTCTTCCGTGACTTCCTCGCGCAATAGTCGTCCGCCGGACGCCGAGCCTGGTTTTTCCAGGGAAACAAGCTGTTTTTCCAGTTCAGGCAGTTTGCCGTACTTGATCTCGGCCGCCTTGTCGAGGTTGTAGCCGCGTTCGGCCTGTTCCATTTCCAGGCGCAGGTGGTCGATCCGTTCGCGCAGGGAGCGGAGCTTGTCGATGCCGCCTTTTTCCGCTTCCCACTGGGCACGCAGCGTCTGCGCCTTGGCGCGAAGATCGGTCAGCTCGCTTTGCAATGTCTTGAGCCTTGCCCGGCTCGGTTCGTCCTTTTCCTTTTTGAGCGCGGCCTCTTCGATTTCAAGCTGCATGACGCGGCGCGTCGCTTCGTCGAGTTCGGCAGGCATCGAGTCCATTTCCGTGCGGATCATCGCGCTGGCTTCATCCACCAGGTCGATCGCCTTGTCCGGCAGGAAACGGTCGGAGATGTAGCGGTTGGACAGCACAGCCGCGGCGACGACGGCGTTGTCCTGAATCCGCACGCCGTGGTGCAATTCAAACCGTTCCCGCAGGCCGCGAAGGATGCTGATGGTGTCTTCCACCGAAGGCGGATCGACCATCACGGGCTGGAAACGCCGCTCCAGCGCGGCATCCTTCTCCACGTGCTGGCGGTACTCGTCCAGCGTGGTGGCGCCGATGCAGTGCAGTTCGCCGCGGGCCAGCAGGGGCTTGAGCATGTTGCCCGCGTCCATGGAACCTTCCGCCTTGCCCGCGCCGACGATGGTGTGCATTTCGTCGATGAACAGAAGGATGCGCCCCTCGGCCTGTTTCACTTCATTGAGCACTGCCTTGAGCCGTTCTTCAAATTCACCGCGGAATTTGGCTCCGGCAATGAGCGATCCCATGTCGAGGGCGAAGATGGTCTTGTCCTTCAGGCCTTCGGGCACATCGCCGCGGACGATGCGCTGGGCGAGGCCTTCGACAATGGCGGTCTTGCCCACGCCCGGCTCGCCGATGAGCACGGGATTGTTCTTGGTCTTGCGGGAGAGGATGCGGATGGCGCGGCGGATTTCCTCGTCGCGGCCGATGACGGGATCGAGCTTGCCGTCCCTCGCCGCGGCGACGAGGTCGCGGCCATACCGGTCCAGGGCTTCGTACGTCTGTTCGGGCGTGGCGCTCTGCACCCGCTGGTTGCCGCGGACTTTCATGAGCAGGGCCATGAAGACGTCGCGGTTGATGCTGTATTTCTCGAGGATTTTCGTCGCCTCGCCGCCAGGCGGCTGGAGCATGGCCAGCAGCAGGTGTTCGACGGAGACGTATTCATCCTTGAGCCGCTTGGCTTCCTGTTCAGCCTGGACGAGGATCTGGCTGAGCCGATCGGTCAGGTGGATTTTGCCCGGCTCGATGCCAGGCCCGCGCACGGATGGCCGGCGGGTCAGCATGTCCTGCACGTCCTGCGCCACCTTGGCGCTGTCCACGTCCATGCGCTGCAGCAGACGCGGAATCAGCCCGTCTTCCTGCCGCAGCAGGCACGCGGCCAGGTGTTCGGCATCCACGACCTGATGGCCCAGCGACACCGCGAGGTTCTGCGCGTCCATCAGGGCCTGCTGGGTTTTCTGGGTGTAGCGGTTGGGGTCCATGGAATTCTCGCTTTGTTTTTAGCCGCAGATGAACGCAGATGAACGCAGATGAACGCAGATAAAACCCGTAAAGCCTGCGGATGCGTCGTTTTCGACGCTTCCGCGGGGTTTCGGTTCACTTACGAGTTGCGTTCATTTACGGAATCCTTGAGTTGTTCATAGAGTTTGCGTTGTTCATCCGTGAGGTTTTTGGGGATGACGATTTTGAGTCTGGCGAAGAGGTCGCCGCGTTCGCCGCCGCGTTTGGGCAGGCCTTTGCCGCGCAGGCGAAGCCGCGCGCCGCTGGAAGTGCATGCGGGGATGGTGAGGGTCACGGGGCCGTCGAGCGTGGCGATCTGAATCTTGTCGCCTAGCGCGGCCTGCCAGGTTTCGATGGGAACCTCGACGGTCAGGTCGTGGCCCTCGACGCTGTAGCGGTCGTGCGGCTGGAGGCGCAGGCGAAGCAGCAGGTTTTCGCCGCGCAGGCGGATGCGCGAGCCGTTGGAGGAACCTGCGGGGATGCGCACGTCCACGCGCTTCCGGCCTTCGGGGCCTGACAGCGTCAGTTGCCGCGTGCTGCCATGGAAGGCTTCCTCCAGCGTGATGGCCAGTTCGGTTTCCTGCTCGGCCGGCTGAGCGTGATGGGTGTGGGCCTGCCGGCCAGTGAAACCTTGATGTCCGCCCTGCATCTGGGCGAACAGGTCTTCCATGTTGACGTTCGGATTGCCGAAGAGCATTTCAAAGAAATCGCTGAAGCCCCCGGGACCTCCGTTCCCGGAAGTGGAAGTCCGGAAGCGGAAGCCGCCGGGACCGTTGCCGGGGCCGCTTTCGGGGGCGCCTTGGCGGAAGTGGAAGTTCTCATAGCCCGGCGGGGGGGTGAATTCCTCGCCGCCTTTCCAGTTCGCGCCGAACTGGTCGTAGCGTTTGCGTTTGTCGGGATCCTTAAGCACTTCATACGCTTCATTGAGCCGGCTGAACTTTTCCGCGGCGTCGGCGGCCTTGTTCACGTCCGGATGAAACAGACGCGCCTGTTTGCGGTAGGCACGCTGGATGTCCTGCGCGGAAGCGTCCCGCGCGACCCCGAGAATCTGATAGTAATCCTGGACTTTCACCGGCATGGAATAACCCTTTGCAAAGGGAGAACGCAATTGCCGCGCCACACGTCAAGGCTGGAAAATCAAGGATTTATAGCATTCTCAACTGACAACGTGAACGGGAGCGGGAGATCGAGTTGCCGGAATGGCAGTCGCGGGAACCCCGCGGAAGCCGCGAGTACGCGGCATTCGCGGGCTTTGTGGCGAGGGTGGTTCAGTAGACGCAGCCGCCACGTTGTCGCCAGTATTCGTACAGCGCGATCACTTCGTCGCGGAGCAGGTCGGGCGTGACCTGCATGGACGAGCCGCTGACCCGCACGAGTTGGGCGTTGGTGATGCGAAGCTCGTTGAATCCGAACCTCGCGGCATCCTCCACGCGAGCGCCGTAGACGATCCGTCCGATGCGGGCCCAGTGGATGGCGGAGAAGCACATCGGGCACGGCTCCGTCGTGGAGTAGATCGTCGCGCCTTCCAGATGCACCTCGCCCACGGCTTTGCAGGCTGCGCGGATCGCGGTCACCTCGGCGTGGGCGGTGGCGTCCGTGT
>JADLAP010000332.1 GCA_020848195.1 Phycisphaeraceae bacterium | reverse complement strand
AGCGTGTTTGCCGCGTTTGAAAGTCATCTCCAAATGGGGCACGGGAGTCGACTCCATAGATGCCGAAGCCTGCGCGAAGTTCGGGGTCAAACTGGGACGAACGCCGAACGCGTTCACCACCCCGGTCGCGGATACAGTGCTGGGCTACATGCTCGCCTTCGCCCGCCGCGGTCCATGGATGGATCGGGCAATGAAAAGCGGGAAGTGGGAAAAAATCCCCGGCAAGACTCTCAGCGAATTGACCCTCGGCGTGATCGGTGTGGGTAATATCGGCAAAGCGGTCACAAGACGTGCCAAAGCGTTTGGGATGAAAGTCCTCGGCACAGACATCATCGACGTGGATCATGTCTTCGTCAGCGAATCCGGCATCAAGATGACCACTCTCCACTTTCTACTTTCCAATTCCGACTTCGTTTCGGTCAACTGCGACCTCAACCCAACCAGTTATCACCTCATCAACTCCGATACACTTGCGCTGATGAAACCAAATGCGATCCTGATCAACACCGCGCGCGGTCCCATCGTGGAGGAAAACGCTTTGGTTGCAGCGCTCAACTCCGGTCAAGTCGGAGGCGCAGCGCTGGATGTCTTCGAGTTCGAGCCTCTGCCTGCGGACAGTCCACTCTTGAAGATGGATAACGTCATGCTTGCGCCGCATAATTCCAATTCCAGCCCGACGGCGTGGGAACGCATCCATTGGAGCACGATCAAGAATTTGGTTGAAGGGCTTGGAATGCAAGTGAGAAAGGGATGAAGAAACTTCGACTCGCACTGCCCTATATCTTTCTCCTGTTACTGACGGCTTTGGTGCTCGACCTTGCCAATCCGTTCTTCGACGCGCCCGCGCGCGACGGTGGTTTTTTTCTCTACGCGGGCAGTCAAATCCTGGATGGCAAAATTCCATACCAGGATTTTTGGGACTCGAAAGGTCCCGGAATTTTCTACATCAATGCGTTGGGGCTGCTTTTGGGCGGAGGCTCGCGCTGGGGAGTGTGGTTTGTCGAGTTCATTTGTCTGTTTGGGATGTTCGCGCT
>JADLAP010000102.1 GCA_020848195.1 Phycisphaeraceae bacterium | reverse complement strand
CTCTTGTCATCCCGCAGCGCGGCATACGCAGCCGGAGCGTCGTCCACCTGCGCGATGGTCTGCACGAAGTCCTTCGCCCGCAGCACGCCGCGTCGAAACAGTTCCACCGCCTGTAGACGATCATCCACGCCGTGATCCATGGGGGCGAGTAGCGTGACGCCTTCGCCGGGAAAGAAACTGAATGGATTGATGCTGACCGGCTCGAGATAGTTGGCCTGCATCACCAGACGTGCCCAGTCGCCATGGTAAAACTGGATCGGCTCCACCTTGTACACATTGCCGTAGGCCTGCGGCTTGCGGCGGATCAGGGAATACGCCAGTTCCGCGCCTTTCGTCGTGCCTGAACATTCAACGACGATGTCCGCTCCGCCGTTGCATAATGTTTTAATGCGTTTGACGGCATCCGCGGCCGCGACATTGACGGTCGCCGCGGACCATCGCCTGGCTCGTTCCAGCCGGCTCTCTTCCAGATCCGCGACGATGACGCGGCATCCGAAGGCGTTGAGCCACGCGGCCGAGAATGCGCCGATCAGCCCCTGCCCCAGCACGACGGCGGTTTCCCCCGTCTTCGGCGCAGCCGCGGTGACGCCTCGCAGACTGATCGCCGAAATGCCCGCCGCCACGTAATCCAGTGGATTGCATCCCTCCGGCAGAAGGACAGGCCGATCTTCGCCCGTCGTGACATGAATCTGCAGCCCCGCCTGGCCGCCCCACTGCGAGTTCACGCCGGGAACCGGTTTTGGGTTGCGGCAGGACACCCTGTCGCCCACGCGATAGCCCGTGGATTCCGAACCGACTTCAATGACTTCGCCGACGGTGGAATACCCGGGAATCAGCGGAAATCGCCCGGAGGAACCGTAGTGACCACCCAGCACGCGAAGTTCGGTGCCGGAGGACACCATGGTGTACCTGGCGCGCACGACAATGTCCGATGGTTCGCTCGCGCCCAGTTCGTATTCACGCACCGCGATGGCGTTGACGTCCGTGTAGGTGATGGCCTTGAACTTGGTCTTCATGTGGAGCCTCGTTTCGACATCACAACATCCGTTTGCACATTTACGTGTTAGGGGACAACATTATCAGGTTGTACTGACGAGTAAATGAAGAGAATCAGAATCCGATGTTGCACAAAACAGAGTCCAACCGAAGCGACCCGGTCTGCCTGTTCGCAGTGGAACTCAAGTCGGTCGACGGACAGACCTGCTTCATGCACTCGCACGCCTGCACGGAAATCATCTGGACGCGAGGCGGCACGGGATGGATGCTCCAGGATGGCCAGCGATTGCGGTACGGCGACGGCGACATCGGCTTGTACCAGCCCGGCATGGAACACGGCGACGTCTGCGAACGAGCCTGCACTCACCTTTGCGTGGGCGTCAGCGGCGGCGGCGCGGAACTGCTGCGCCCGGGCATCCTGCACGCCGACCACGCCACGATCGCCATCCTGAAACGCGTGCATGCCGAACTGGACCGCCGCGATGAATGGCGACAGAAACGACTGAACCTGCTCAGTGGCTGTCTGGTTCTCGAACTTCAGCGACAGTTGATGTCGGCGATGGAACTCAAACCGCACATGCCGCAGCCCGTCATTGAAGCGAAGCTGATCCTGGACACCCGGTATGCACAACCGCTGACCATGACGGCGGTAGCTGAGGAATGCGACATTCAGCCGGACTATCTGCGACAGTTGTTCATCAAGTGGATTGGCGAACCGCCGATGCGCTACCTGATCCGCAAACGTCTTGCGGCCGCGTGCGATCTGCTGCGACTGAACCAGCAGACCAACGCCCAGGTCGCCGCCCGGGTGGGCATTCCCAATCCGTTTTATTTCAGCCGGCTCTTCCACCAGCGTATCGGCGAATCTCCAAGCCGATACCGTAGACGTCACACGCATCCCATAACCCCGCGACGGGATCAGCGCCGACGCACGTCATGACACGTTCTTGCGATCGATTGCATGGGTGGACTTACACCCGAATCTGCACGGTCAGTTCAACTTCCACGCAGGCGTTGAGGGGCAAGGCATTGACGCCCACGGCCGCGCGGGCGTGCCGGCCTGCTTCGCCGAAGACTTTGGCAAGCAGTTCGCTGGCGCCGTTGGCGACCTGCGGCTGGCCGGCACAGCCGTTGTCCGACTGCACGAACACGCCGACGCGCACCACCTGCATAAAACGCGACCAGTCGCCGTTAAGATGCGCGTGGATCGCCGCCAATGCGTTGACCACGCATTGTCCCGCCGCTTCGCCGGCTTGTTCCACGCTGACCGCGGAAGGCACTGCGCCGGTTGCCAGCAGTTTGCCGCCGCGCATCGGCAGTTGCCCGCTGATGTACAGCATATCCCCCGCCTGTTTGACGGGCACATACGCGGCCACGGGCTTCACCGGTTCGGGCAAGGTCCAGCCCAACGCTTGCAGCTTCACCTGGATATCCATGACGATTTTCCTGTTAGGACGTTTCCTGTTCATACTGCCATCGCAGACGGGCTTGATAGCCCTTGTCGCGCAGCAGGAGCATGATCTGCTGAAGGTGATCGCCACTGCGTGTTTCGAGGACGAGCTGCACGAGCACGCGATTGACATCCGGGCCGGCGAAGATGCGTTCGTGCCTGATTTCCTGAATGCTCGCCCCGCCCTCGGCCAACGCCTGCGTGAGGGCAGCCAGCCCGCCGGGACGGTCGCTGATGGTCACGTTCAGGCGGCACAATCGCTGGTCCACCGACATGCCGAACTCGATCACGCGCCGCAGCACCAGCGGGTCGATGTTCCCGCCGCACAGGGGCAATACGACGGTTTTTCCAGCCAGTTCCGGCAGTTTGCCGCTGAGCATGGCCGCCAGCGACGATGCGCCAGCGCCTTCGACCACCGCTTTTTCCAGCTCCAGCAGACGCAGCACCGCCAGCGCCAGTTGCGATTCGTCCACGCTGACCACGCGATCGACCACCTTCGCCGCCGCGGCGAAGGAGACATCGCCCATGCGCCCCACCGCCAGACCATCCGCCAGCGTCGGCACGATCGGCAGCGTCACCGGCTCGCCTTGGGTCAGCGATTGCGAAAACAGCGGATTGCGCTCCGGCTCCACGCCGATGATCCGCACCCGCGGCGAAAGCGATTTGATCGCCGTGGCCACGCCCGCGATCAGTCCCCCGCCGCCGACCGGCACGATCACCGCGTCCACGTCGGGAACTTGTTCGAGAATCTCCAGCCCCAGCGTGCCCTGTCCCGCGATCACATGCGGGTTGTTGAAGCCGTGGATGTAGGTCAATTGATCTCGCTTGCCGAGCATCCGCGCATGCGCCGCCGCCTCGGCGAAGGACGATCCTTCCTGCACCACGCACGCTCCCAAACGTTTGCAGGTGGCGACCTTAATCAGCGGCGCGAAGATCGGCATCACCACCGTAACGGGTATTCCACGTTGCCGGCCATGGTACGCCAGCGCCAGCGCGTGATTGCCCGCCGATGCAGCGATCACGCCCCGCCCGCCAGGCTCGACATGCGCCAGCGCGTTGGCGACGCCTCGCTCCTTGAAACTGCCCGTGTGCTGAAGGTAATCGAGCTTGCAATGGACATTGCAGCCGAGCAATTCCGACAGCAGATAGGAACGCGGGCAAGGCGTGTAGACGATCCGTCCCCGCACGGCCTGCTCGGCTTGTCGAATCTGTTCCAGCGTCACCGGCTGCGACATGGCGCGTTCATCCTGACAGCCACTGGCCCAGATGCTCGGCCACGAAGTTGTCGTCGTGCAGATGCGGATAGTCGCGGTACACGCGGTCGATTTCCGCAGCCTGGCCCGGCCCCAGCGTTTCATGCGGGTTCAGACACCACGTCCCCGCGAGCAGACCCTGCCGCCGCAGCACCTCGTGCAGCCCGGCGATGACGCCCTGATAGTGATTCGCCGCATCGAAAAACGCGGCATTGGTGTCGGTCACTTCGATGGACCGCTGCACCATGTCGACGGGAACATCACCGCCGGCCGCGACGAGCTTGTGGCATTCGTCGAGCAGTTCCACCGCCTTGCGGGTCCACACGGACCAGTGGCCCAGCAGGCCGCCGACGATGCGGCGCGTGACGGGCTTGCCCTGCGCCATGAAGCGGTGCGGCGTCAGCAGGTCCATCACGATGTTGTCGTCGTTGCCGGTGTAGAGCGCGATGTCCGTGCGACCGGACTCGGCCACCGCCCGCACGATGTCAAGCGTCTGATACCGGTTGAACGGCGCGATCTTCACCGCGACGACATTGGAAATCTCGGCGAAACGACGCCAGAAACGGTAGGACAGATGCACGCCGCCCACCGCCGGTTGCAGGTAAAAGCCCACGATCGGAATCACGTCGGCAACCTGTTTGCAGTGGGTGATCAGTCCATCTTCGCCGGCTTGTTTCATCGCCGCCAGGGAGAGCAGGCCGGCGTGATAGCCCAGGTCGCGCAGGATATGGGCTTCGCCGACGGCCTGGGCGGTCTGGCCGACGATGCCGGCGATGCGGACGAGCGGCGTGGCGCGTGCGCGGTCGGCGCGCGTCATTTCCTCGGCCGCCAGTTGCAGCACGGGCTTGAACAAACCGATCTCCGGCTTGCGGATTTCAAACTGCGTGGTGTGGACGCCGACCGCCAGGCCGCCTGCGCCACTGGCGATGTAGTACCGGCTGAGCGCACGCTGCCGGCGTTCATCGAGCTTGCGATGGACGTCCAACGCCAGCGGATGCGCGGGAATGACCACGCCCTTGTTCAGCACGGCTTTCACCGCGGGATTCAGTTCAGAACTTGCCATCAATCACCTCGAATTTCGTGGGTTTGTTGAGCAATTGCCCGCCGAGTTGGAGCCAGTGCGCCACCTGATCCATCACGGTCGCCATGCTTGTGCGCGGATAGCCGAAAAGCTGATGCGCTTTCTGGCCGTTGCTGAGAATGGCCTTGTCGCCCGGCTGGCCGGTGAATACGGGCGTCTGGCCCAGTCGCTCTCCGAGCGCCAGGCATGCGCGTTCGATGGAAATCTGCTCCGGCCCCGCGATGTTGACGACAAACGGCGGCGATGCGGCATGGAACATCGCCAGCAGCGCCATCGCATTGGCATCGGCCTGCCAGATCACGTTCGCCATGCCCATGGACAGGTCGATCGGCTTGCCGTCCATGATTTTCCTCGCCAGGTCCACCAGCACGCCGTACCGCAATTCACAGGCGTAATTGAGCCGCAGCAACGACACTGGCGTGCCCTGCTCGCGGGAAAAATGTTCAAACACGCGTTCGCGGCCGAGACAACTCATGGCGTACTCGCCGACGGGATTGGGCGCGTCCGTTTCCACGGATCCGCCGCGCGACAGCGGCGACAGGCCGTAGATGTTGCCGGTGCTGAAGGCGGCGATGCGGCTTGTCGCATAGCGGCGACAGACCGCGGCCGGGAGCAGCGCGTTCATGGCCCAGGTGAGGCTTTCGTTGCCGGTAGCGCCGAACTTCATCCCCGCCATGTACATCACATGCGTCGCATCGGGCAGACCGCGGACGAACGCTTCATCCAGCAGGTCGCCGGTGATCGTGCGAATGCCCCAGCTTTCCATGCGGTTTTTCATGGGCGCATCGCTGAACCGCGACACGGCGACGACGTGCCGGCCCTGGCCCGCGGCATCCAGCGCGCGTTGCGCCATGCGGCAAAGCGTCGGCCCCATCTTGCCGGCCGCGCCGAGCACGACCAGATCGCCCGGCAGCTCGGACATCGCCTTCACGACCGCTTCCGTCGGCGTGCTGAGCGCGTCGTCCAGTTCGTCCACTGTCTGAATCAGGCCGGTGGTCATGATGAAGGCCTTTCTGCCGAGCATCCGTTTGGATTACCATGAAAGGTATACCGCCTGCCGGGCATCAGACTCCAGATGCTCATGCGGGGCAATTGTGATGCTCAAGGATTCCGCGTGGATATCCAACAGACACTGGCCGACATCGCACCGACGCTCAGCCGCGACGGTGACCAGCCGATGTATCGGCAAATCGCGGCGGCGATCGCCCAGCGCGTGGCCCAAGGCGAACTGGTGCCGGGACAGTTGCTGCCACCGCTGGCTGAACTGGCCAAACTGCTAGGCGTGGGACAGATGACGATCCGCAAGGCGATGGAGGAACTGGCGGCAAGGCGTCTGGTCGTCACGCGACAAGGCAGCGGCACGCGCATCGCCGACGAGCACCAACCACGTCGAGCTGCGCTCGCCGGCACGCCGCCGATCCACATCGTCTGCGACGACACCGCCGACGGTTATCCGTTTCTCGTGCCGGTGACGCGTCATCTGCGTGAGGTGATCGCCCGTCACGATGGTAAACAAGACGACCACGCCTGCCGGCACGTGAGTCTGCCGGTGAAGGAAGACGATCCCGCCGTCGTGGCGAGCCTGATTGATCTGTCGCACACGCGCGGCATCGTGTTCAATTCCCCGCTGAACATGACGCTGTTGTCGATGTGCATTCGCCGCGGCGTGCCGTATGTGCTGCTGTTCAACGAACTGTCGGACGGCAACAGCCCATGCGTGGTGATCGATTACGGCAACGGACTCAACGAAGCGATGTCGCATTGCCGGGACGCCCGTCGGCGGCGCGTGGTGCTGATGACGCCGGATGCGCAGCGATTTGCCACCGGTAGACTGACGGAACTTTTCCTCGCCCTGCTCGACGCCTATGGATTCCCGCATGGCGCGCAGACTGTGATCGAAGCGGGCTACCACCAGCAGCAGGCGTATCGCAAGACGCGCGATCTGCTCCGCGGAAAACGCCGGCCCGACGCCATCCTGTTCAGCTCTGACTATCAGGCTCTCGGCGGTCTGCTCGCGGCAAAGGAACTGAACGTGCGCGTGCCGGATGATCTGGCCGTCATCGGCATGGGCAACGTGCTGGAACCCGCCGACTGGCCCCATCGCGTCAGCACCATTGATCTGCACCTGGACCGCTTCTGCCAACTGGCGTTTGCCGCACTGCTGCCGGACACCGCGCGGGTACAGCGACGTCAGGTGGTCAAGAGCAGTTTCCAACCGGGACAGACTTCGTCATGATGTTCCGTCAGCGCCTTCGCCCATGACCCCAATCAGGAGTGCGTCTCATGCCCAGAGGAATCGGCAGCCTGCGTGTCCGCGAACTGCGCAGCGAGTTCAAGCTGGTGGAGAAGATTCTCGCCGATACGCCCGCCGTCAACCGGCAACGGCAGGTTTCGACGGAGGAATTCGTCGCGCGACAGCGGCGCGCCGCGGCGGGTTTGCGCAAGGCGGGCTTCGATGCCGGCTTCGTGTTCTGCGATGAACACTACAACGGCGATGTGCCCTACCTCGGCGGCAACACGAACATCGGCGTCGAACAGGTCGCGGGCCTGATCGGGCCGAAGGGCTTTCACATCGTGGCGGGACTCGAAGGCGGCTACGTGGCCGAGCAACTGGCGTCCCGCGCCAAGGCCACGGTGCACAAGGTCGAAATGCTGCAATTGGCGGACGAGAAATATCCCATCCGCGCCGAAAGGCTGGAAACCGTGCTGGAAGCGGCAGCGGGAAAGCCCCTGCGCGAGATCAACCGCATCGCCCTGCTGACGCCCAGACAGGTGATCCCCGCCAGCGTGGTGCAATATCTGGAAGACATGCTCGGCGCGGACAAGGTGGTCGATGCGCAGCCGATCTACTTCAAGATCAAAAATCTCAAATCCGACCGGGAAATGGAACTGATCCGCGACGCTTCCGTGATCGGCGACGCGATGATGCGCGCCATGCTGGCGGTACTCAAGCCGGGCATGATGGAAACGCAGGTCGCCGGCTGGGCGTATCACGTGGGCATGGAACTGGGCGGCGAAGAGTTCGGCTTTGACATCATGGTTACAGCCGGCGAAGCGAATCGCACGCTGATCGGCAAGGCGCTCAACCGCAAAATCCGCCGCAGCGACTGGGTCCACCTCGGCTGCGCGCCCAAACGCGACGGCCTGAACAGTTGCATCCGCCGCTCCGTCGTGGCGGGCAAGCCGACCCGCGATCAGCGGTACTGGCTCGATTTCGTGCTCGATGCGTACAACGTCGGCTGGAAGGCGTATGAAGACATCGTGAAGAACACCAGGCCGGCGAAACATCAGGAACAGGCGCTCGTCGATTTCTTCCGCGCCCGCACCGCCGCGATCAACCAGCGGTTCGGGCTGAGCGTGCCCGACCTCTCCGCCTACAAGCCCTACACCGGCACGCACAACAGCGGGTACACCGAATGTCAGGAGTTCTACGGCGCGATCACGCTGGAAAGCGAAGAGCCGCTGGACAAACAGGTGGTCACGATGCTGGACGTCGCCATCCGCGGCATCGGCGACCACTGGCACGACAAGGTGCTGCCCGTGGATTTCGTCGTGGTGGAGAACACGCTGGGCAAGTTCGGCCGCAAAGCCAAGACGTTCAACAAAGTGCCCAACGACTGCCAGGCTCTCGTGGGCACAGGCTGCTTATAGCCGCGAGCCAACGGCTCGCGCGTCTTGCGATGTTGCCGGGGAAACTCAAGTTTTCATTGACGGCCCCACCCGGGTAATGGTATGCTTTCCTGTGAATTGAATAACTTTTAAGTAACTTTGCGTAACTTTTGCACATGTCCACGGCGACATCGAATGGAAGCTGGTGTATACAAAGTAGATATAACCAAGCCAAAGCGCCGTGTTCCACGACATCAACTTGCGGCCTCAATTCGGCAGTTCATACACGAGCAAGGTTTGGTGGCCGGCGATCAACTGCCTTCGGAGCCGGACCTGGCCCGGCATTTTGGTGTGGCGTGCAACACCCTGCGCGGCGCGCTGGACGAACTGGCGCAGTCCAACGTGTTGCTGCGACGTCACGGCGCGGGCACGTTCGTGCAACCGCAGACCGCAACACAGACCATCGGCCTGCTCAGCATCATCCCCCACATCACGCATGGAACCTCCGTGTACTGGCAATGGGCACTGCGGCATCTGGGCATGCAGTCCAGGGAACACGCCTTGGCCACGCGCCTGATGGTGATCAACGAGGAAGGCGGCCTGTCGGCCAGCGACACGGCGGCGGCCCGACGGCATGAGATCGCCGGCGCGCTGATGTTGACCATCTCGCTTGGGCCGGAGGAAAACTACCGCAGGCTGGTAGCGCCGCTGGAACGTCTAGGGATCCCCGTGGTCGCCATCAACAAGGACCGGCCTGAGCCGCTCCACCGCACGCTGATGGACCACACGATGGTGTTTGACGCCATTGGACAATGGCTGGCGGAACGGGGTCGGCATCGCATCGCCGCCCGTCTGCCTCCCGCGTCCGCCAGTGCCGCTTTCGCCGACATGTGGAACTCGCTGATCCGCCGGGGAATCCACATCACGGCGATGCCTGACCTGGCGTGCTCGGCGCTTGAGCCGCTGAACTCCACGGAAAAGGGGCGGCAACACTACCACTGGTGGCGCGACTGCGGCGCGGAGCCGTTGTCAAGGCCCGCGACGATTTTGTTGATGGACCACTATGTCGCTCAGGGCTTCATGTACGAACAACTGGCCTGCGAAGGCCGAATTCCCGCTACGCCGCACATGGTTGTCATGGAAGCCACGGAAGCGACGTTGCCCCTGCCCTGGCCGGTGACGCGGATTCAATACAGTCACGCCGAGGTGATGGATCGCTCCGTGGAGCTGCTTGCGTCGCTGATGGCGGGAAAGCGCCCGGAACAGCGACTGGTTCATACCTCTGTCAAGGATGTACATATCTTCACTCAGTAGCACTGCGCTTTTATCGAAAGGATGGTCTCCATGTCATGTCGCTCGCACGCATCCCCAATGTTCCGCATTTCGTCCCGATCGGGATTCACTTTAATCGAATTGCTGGTCGTGATATCCATCATTGCGCTGCTCATCGCCATTCTGCTGCCTTCGCTGGCCAAGGCGAGGGAAGCCGCCCGCACGGTGCAGTGCAAGACCAATCTCCGCCAGATCCGCCAGGCGTGGCAGAGCTACTTCTCCGACAGCAAGGACTTCTGCCCCGGCGCGCATTTTTACTACGGCCCCAGCGAATACTCCCGCTGGCACTGCATCCCCGGCTACTACCTCAACATGCTCACCGCCCCGAGCAACTCCGCATGGGGCACGTTCATCACCAACACCAAATGGAATTACGGCGTCTTCCGCTGCCCCTCCGACACCAGTGTCGCCTCGGACGGCTATAACTATTCCAACTACGGCCTCAACGGCGCGTATCACTTTCCCACCGCAACTTCGCTGGGAAATCGGGCCGGCATGGACGCCATCGTCGTCTCCAGCATCCGCAATCCCGCCCGCATGATGTTCCTCGGCGACGGCGTCAGCAACGTCTACGGCGGCGAAGGCATGTCCTATCGCAACGGCCGCCTGGGCGACGGCGCGCACCCGATGGAGTTTCCCGTCTGGTCCGCCCGCCATCCCACCAATGTCGCAAACTATGTCTACGTCGACGGCCACGTGGACAGCCGCGTCGATACGTGGGTCGTCAATGAAGTGGTTCTGGGAACCGCGTCATCCTTTTTTGAAGCCAATCGTTAAGCGGTTGTTTCCGCACAGCCGGTACGAACCGAGAACACGCCACGGCGTCGTGGCGATGAGGTCATGCTTTGACGATGAATGTCGGCGACACGAAACTCCAATCAGGATTCCGCAACATGAATCAGCGTACGTGGTATGGGCCTGTGATCTTCTGCATGGTGCTGTGCATCGGCATCGCGGCTCAAGGTGATGTCGTCCCGACGTGGCAGGTGCGCGACAGCCAGGGCGTGGAGCAGAATATCAAAGGTGAGAGCGTCGAACTGCTCATCGACAACGAAGGCCGATGCGAAGCGGTCAGCCCGCTGTTGCCCGTCCAGGCCGGCGACCGGATGGTGCTGAGTTTCACCCTGATTGCCGAGAACCTTGTCCGACGGTTGGACACCACCGGCGTCGTGCCTTCCGACATCACCGAAGCGCAGATCACCGTCAAATGGTTCAACCAGGCGGGACAGGATCTGGACGAACAGCGACAGGCCCTGGGTTTTTCGATGGTTCAGCGCGTCTGGACGCTGAACAAGAACGGCAGCGTGGAGGTGGCGGACAATCTGACGGTTCCGGATCAGGCAACCACCGCGCGCATCAAGCTGGCGATTCAGCGATCAGGCACAGGCAAGCCGGGCAAGGCAACGTTCAAGGATGTGCGATTGCAGCCGGGAACAACGACGGTCAAGGGTCTGGACGTGCCGGTCACAGGTCCCGCGGATGCCGGCCCCCTCACGACTCCGCCGACGGGCTACGACTTCGCGCCGAATCTCGTGACCAACAGCGCCTTGGAGGAAGGCGACGCTTCGCCCGTGGGCTGGCGCGTGGAGGGCGACAATTCGCAGAACGCCGCCGAATGGCAATTGGGCGGTGCATACTCGGGCAAGCGATGCCTGAAGATTTCCGACCGAGGCCCCTACGTGAAAAGCTGGGAAAACACGACGAATCTTTACGTCCCCGGCGAGCGACAACCGACCGCCGGTCGGGAAGGCGCAAGAGAGGAAGTCTCCGCACGGTTCGTCTCGGACCCCAGCCCCGCGACGCCGGGCGCATACTACCAAGCGTCCGCGATGTTCTGGCAGCTCAATCGCCGCTCAGGGGGCTATCACGCCTTCATTCAGCCGCTGCGCGTGGAGTTTCTCGACGAAGCGGGCAAGGTGATTCCCTTCCCCTGCATCAGCTACGACTTCGTGGCTGACGCCAATCCGCACCAGTTGCCCGGGTGGCAGATCATTCGGACCTACCCGGTGGCAGCGCCTGCCAATACCAAATCCATCCGGACGGCGGTGGTGCTGGCGCATGCGTGCTATTACATCGCCAGCGGCAGACTGGTGAAAGAGGCGGAAGATCGCGGATTTGTCCTGCTGGACAACATCGCGATGTACCGTGTAGCGGGTGAGAAATATCCCGGACCGCGTGAAGACGGGGCCAGATTCCGCAACACGACGCAGCAGGCCGCGCTGGCGACGATCCGGCAGCGGATGATGCCGTTCGTCCCCACCAGCCCCGCGCATCGGCCCAACAGCCTGATCGTGGAAACCGTCACCGATGAGCCGGGCGGCATCATCGTGCGGGAGGAAAACCAGCCTCTGAAGCTGGGGCTGCGCGTGGTCAATCATCTCGGCGACGTTCGGCCCCTGACAATCCAGTACGAACTCATCGACTGGAAGGAATCCGTGGCATTCGCGGAAAAGGTCGACGTGAACATCAAGCCTTTCGCCGATGTTTCGGTCGCCTTGAAGTGTCCCGAAAGCCTGCCCTACGGCCCGTATGGCGTTCGCTATGTCATTCTCGACAGCGGCAACGAATCCGACCGCGGCGAATCCCGCTTCGGTGTCATCCGGCCCCACGAAGCCGCGTATCCCGAACGCGGACGCATGGACTATCCCTTCGGCACGTGGGCGTGGATTCTCGGCCTGTACCTGTCCACCGGCAATCAGGAGAATCTGGAGTTGCTGGGCCGGCTCAACCAGCGGGCAGGCGTTGGAAAACAAGGCTTTTGCTTTGGTTTTACACTTGCCGGCCTGGAACGGCTTGACCCCGAACAACTGACGGAAAACATCGAGAAACAGCTTGCCCAAGCCAGGTCGATGGTTCAAACGCTCAAGCGTTTTGACATGCACCTGATCGTCCATCTGGTGCCCGGCGATGCTCCGGTGACGACGGAGAACTATCCGAAGCTGCGGGAGGCGATGCGGCGGATCGTCGCCGCGATGAAGGATGACGTTCGCATCTGGATCTACAGCGATGAATATATCAACGGCCGGGGAACGGACCTCGACCGCGACACGACGCCCGAAGGCGAAAAGGTCATGGGCTGGGGCCGCCAGGGAACGCCGAGGCAATTCTGGCTGGAATACCTGGCCTGCTACGACGGCGCGAAGGAGGCGGACCCCGACTGCATGTTCGGCCCTGAAGCCGCCTGCGACGCCACGGGCAACGTGCTCAAACTCTTCTTCCAGGTCAGCCCCGAAAAGAAGCTGGATTTCTTCGGCATCAACATGTTCAGCAGCGTGTTCACGATCTGGCCGCCGCAGTTGGTGGAGTTGAAGAAGGTCGGGCTGGAGCGCCTGCCTCTGTGCGGCCAGAACTTCGTGGCGTTCCAGAACGCGCCCGCGGAAGGACCGAATCACATGCGGCACGAGGTCGAAGCCTCGCGCAGGATGGTCAGCTACTACACCGACGCACTGCATGCGTATCCGCAGTTTTTCTTCCTGCCGCAATGGGGATGGACGCTGGACAATGAAGAGGCCAGCTTCACCTGGAAGAACCGGGTCAGGCCGCAGTACGTCGCCTATGCCAACATGACCAACTGTCTCGGCGCGGGCCAATTCATCGAGAAATTCGAGGTTCCCGGCGGCGTGGTCTATGTCCGCCAGCGATCCGCAAGGCCCGGCCTGGTCGGCGTGGTCTGGTCCACCGCCTCCGGCGGCAGCGTCGAACTGGACCTGGGCGATCAGCCGGTGGAACTCCGCGATGTCTGGGGCAATCGTCAGCCGCTGCACACGGAACAAGGCGTGGCAATGGTTCCCCTGACGCCCATGCCGCAGTACATCCTCGGCGCTGCGAGCATCAAACCGGCTCCCTCCGTCCGCATGGAACTGGCCAACACCACGACGACCCTTGGCGCTTCGCAAGTCACGGTGACGCTGACCAATGAACGCAAGGAAACGGTCAGCGGCACGTTAAGCCTGATCCCGGAATCCGCCATTGCCGTCGCGGACGCAAAGGCAACGGTCGAACCGCTGGCCTCCGGTCAGTCGCGCAGCTTTACGTTCGACGTTTCGCCGATCGACCTGGAAAGCGACAAGCCGCTGGCGCTGCGGGCGCGATTCGATGCCGGGCATCACGCCTATGAAGCTGCGAACGCCCTGAATTTCCATGTGGCGGTGCGAGTGGACCAGCCGCCGACCGTCGACGGCAATCTGTCGGAGTGGAGCGAGGATGCTCCGTTTGTCTGCGATCGTGAAGATCAGCTCTGGAAATTCGCCAACCCGGACAAGCCGTGGCGAGGCCCGGATGATTTTTCAGGCCGGCTCTGGATGCGATGGGACAAGGACCACCTGTACCTTGCCGCCCGCGTGCGTGACGCCGCGTTCACCCCGGCTCAAAAATTGCAGGACTTGTGGGGATCGGACGCCATTGAAATGGCGTTCGACATGACGGCTTCGCAGTCGCGCTCCGCCAGCGTCACGCAGATCGCCCTCGGCACCACCTCCGACGGCAAGGCTCATGTCTACCGCTACAACCCATCCGCCGGCGAATGGACCGACGCGCGGATCGCCCTGGTCCGCGATGGTAATCAGACCGTGATCGAAGCCGCCATTCCCTGGTGCGATCTCCATGCGGACTTCATCGCCCAGCCTGGAGCCGCCTTCACCACAGCCTTCGGCTTCAATGAATGCGACGACGGCTTGCGCATGTTGTCCTGGTTCCACAAGGTCTCCGGCCTGGACGCTAGCGCCTTCGGCCGCGTCACGCTGGTCAATCGCCCCGCCGCGGGGGTGAAAGCCAAAACCACAAGCATGACGCCGGCCAATCTGCTGCCCAACGGCAATTTCGATGATGAAAGCCAGTCTCCACCAGCCGACCTCACAGGCTGGAAAGTGACGATCCGCGAGGACCGCGACGGCAACCCCACCGGCCAAGCCGGCCTCGTGACCGATGTCGCCGTCCGCGGCCGCAGCCTGCGCCTGGGCAAGTTCATCGATGGGGAAGAAAGCACCGTCGCCGTCGAAGCCTGGCGCGTCCCCGTCAAACCCGGTGAAATCTATCTGATCCGCGCCATGGCTCAAGGCTCCAGCCCCGGCATCTGGGTTCAGCCGCTGAGCGCACACGGCGGCCCCATGGAAAGCCTGGCCTGGATGAAAGCAATTTCGCCGCAGTTGAAAATCGCCTACGGTCGCTTCATGAGCCTCAACGGCCTGGCCCTGCCCGATCACGGCGAATCCTTCGCCCCCATGGCCGCGGTCTTCCAGGTCCCGCCCCTGGCTCGCTGGATAGCGATCACCTTCATGACCAACTGGATGAAGGGCGACGTCCATTTCGATCTCGTGGAGCTTTACCGTCTGGCTGCGTGATGTTGCCGCGGCATCCGGCATCGTCAGGACCGGCGCATATGGATCATGACGCGGACGAGGTGAAATGCCCGAATGTCCAAACCCGAACTGGCGGGATATGGGATTCCACGCGGCCCGGCATCAAGGG
>JADLAP010000101.1 GCA_020848195.1 Phycisphaeraceae bacterium | reverse complement strand
GTTGCGGTCCAGCTCGGTCTGGGCGTCGGAGCGTGCGAGGTAGAACAGGAGATCGCCGTTTTCTTCGACCCACAGGCTGATGGCGGTTTCGCCGTTGCCCAGCGGCATGGCGCTGCGGTCGGATCGGCCGGGGGAACGGTAGATGACGTTGTAACTGTCCAACATGGCGGGCAAGTCATGGGGCATCATGTGCGGCATATCCTCCATCGTCGGGTCATGATACGAAGGGGTCGCCGCGGCTGCGTGGAAGCCCGCGCATTCGCTGAATGCTGCTCATCCATGGGCGTCCGGGGGCGTCCGGCTGTCCACGGTCTTTCGCAGCCGCGGGCCACTGGCCCGCGCGTCCGAGGATTGCCCGGAACCCAACGACCGAAGGTCCAAATCCGAATGACGAATGAAAAGACCGGTTTGACGGCGTTTCGTCATTCGGATTTGGACCTTCGTCATTTCACCTCGTCCGCCTCATGATCCATAGGCGCTCGCCCAGTTGCAGGATTTCCCATTTCGCGTTGTCGCTTGACACCACCCGGCGTCTAGGTAAACTCACGGGCTCGACATTGTTTGCACGCGGTAGTCCCGCGCGCGACGGTCATCAATGGTGGTGCCATCATGAACAGGCAGACGTATCTGGCGAAAAACGACGAAGTGCCGCAGAAGTGGCACCTGGTGGACGCGACCGACCTGATTCTGGGTCGGCTCTCGGCGAAGCTGGCGGTGATCCTGATGGGCAAGCACAAGCCCCAGTACACGCCGCATCACGACGTGGGCGACTTCGTCGTGGTGACCAACGCGAGCAAGATCAAGGTCACCGGCGACAAGGCCGAGATGAAGATGTTCCAGAACTACACCGGCTACACCAGCGGTCTTAAGCAGCGCAGCTACAAGTGGATGCTGGAAAATCATCCCGAGCTGCTGCTGGAGCGTTCGGTGCGTCGGATGATGCCGAAGAACAAACTGGCCCGGCATATGCTCAAGAAGATGAAGGTCTACAAGGGCGCTGAGCATCCGCACCAGGCGCAGCAGCCGGAGCCGCTGGCGATGTAAGGGTTGTTACCCCGGCCGGCGCTGAGGCAGCGCGGCATGGCCGGTGTTCCGTGACGCGAGGACTTGTCTCCATGAGCACGATTGACACGATTTCCCCGGTTTCCGATCTGACCGCCCTCGGCGGCGAGTCCGGCCTGACCCAGGCCGCTCCGCAGCCGATCTCCAAGCCCGCCAAGAGCGGCTTCTGGTGGGGCACCGGACGGCGCAAGACCGCCGTCGCCCGCGTCCGGCTACGCCCGGGCACCGGCAAGTTCCTCGTCAATGACCGCCAGTTCGAGTCCTACTTCACCGAAATCCGCGACCGCAACGACGTCCAGTCGCCGCTGGAAGCGACCAAGACGCGCGACAAGGTCGACGTCATGGTCAACGTCAAGGGCGGCGGCTCCTCCGGTCAGGCCGGCGCGGTCCTCCTCGGCGTCTCCCGCGCCCTCAAGGATTACGACGCCTCGCTGGAGCCGATTCTCCGCGAGCATTCGTTCCTCTCCCGCGACCCCCGCAAGGTCGAACGCAAGAAGTACGGCCAGCCCGGCGCCCGCAAGCGATTCCAGTTCTCCAAACGCTAAGCCGATCGTCCAAACCCGAAAACCAAGCAGACCCGCGGCTTACGTCGCGGGTCTGCTGCTTTGTGGATTCCCCTTCGCCCCGATCACAAAAAAACCCCGGCCCACCAAAGTGGGCGCGGGGTCGCATCGCCTGCGGTCGCGCGAATCGACGCGATGGGTTGCGTCCCGCGATCACGGCGAATCGTGCCGCCTCCGACACGCTACGGTGTGGAGGTACGGGCATTTCCCTGAAGCTGCATCAGCAGCAATCCCGACGGCATCTGCTTCTGACAGTGAGGACATTTCAGCGTCGCGGGCAAGTCACCGGCAGAAAAATCCTGTAACGGCGACTGCTTTCCACAGTGAGGACATTTCACCGGCTGGCTGCGGTCCGGGCCGGCAATGACCGTCACCGGCTCCGGACGCGAAGGCCACGTCAGCACCAGCAGGAATCCGCCCGCCGCCACGGCGAGAAGGATCAACAGCCTGGCATGAACCATGCCCTTTGAACGTCGCATCGCGCTGCACTTCATGCGTGACATGACGATACTCCCAAGCGGCGGCGATGGAACACGCGCCTGAACCTTCTCCGCCGCGCGGGGGACAGGCGAACATCCGAATCGGCTGTCAATTGATGTCGAACCACTCGTTGCTCTGCGGTCCGAACCAGCCGACGCCCAGCGAGCCGGCTTCGTTTTCGTTGATCAGGCTGTGCGTGATGTAGCTGGTGGTGAAGCTCATGCGCTGGGCGTTGGCGTGGCCATCGACCCACATCACGTTCGTGGTCTTGAGATGTCGGAAGTGAATGGTCGGATCAGGCATGTAGGTGTAGCCGGAGTAGTCCCAGTAAACCGGTTCGCAGAAGGAGTAGGCGATGGGGATTGCGCCGCCGTTGGTGATGTAGGCGGCATCGGTGAACATGATGGTCCTGGTGGGGTCTTTGACGTCGGCAATCCTCGCGGTGCATTCGCAGCATTCCGGCGTGTACGAGCCGCCGAGATCGGCGCGGCCGCCGATGTACGCGCCGTTGTAGCCGTAACCGCCGCAGCCGGCTTCAAACGCCGCCGCCGGGTTGTCGTTGTACTGCTGACTGCTGAGGAAGCTGGGACATTCCTTGAACCGGGCGGAGTCGCCGATGTAGGGAGCCAGGTCGCTTTTGCGCGGGTCGAAGGCCTGGTTGTAGCCCGACCGCTTGCCGTGCCAGCGTTGCTTGTTCGCTCCCGCCATGTCCTGGGCGGCCCGGACAAAGTAGCCCTTGTTGTCCTGCGTGTAGGCGATGTTGGCCAGCCCGATCTGTCGGATGTTCGACAGGCATTGGGCGGCCCGCCCGGCTTCCCGGGCGCTGCTCAGCGCCGGCAGCAGGATGCCGACCAGCATCGCAATGATGGAAATGACCACCAACAGTTCGATGAGCGTAAAGCCGTGGTGTCGCCGGCTCAGGCTCATGGCGTTGTTTCGCCTCATGGGAATCTCCTTGCCTCGAAGCGCGCGAGGCCGCCACCCTGTTCAGCAGGGGGTGGATCGGGTCCGCCATGAAGGTTGGTGAACGAACAGGAAACAGGCCCGTCGGGGTGGCCGGCGACGACTGCCTCCCGTGGTTCCCTTCTCGCGAGGACCCACGTCAACGTGTCAGGCAGGTCTTCCGGCTTCGGGCTTCGATCCGATGCGCCTTCCCACCGATCCCTTGCGGATCAGCAGTGGCATGTTCATCGGCCGTCGGCTCCACCTTGGAGCCACCCGTCACGGCGGCGCGTCCGCGGAGGATTCCCAGGATGCGTCCCTGGCTACCTCACTTCCCTTTTCACCCGCTCCGTCGGCTCTGAACCGATGGGCGGGCACCTGACAAGGGGGACACTCTATCCACGTCGGACACGGCCGTCCAATGTGCAGCCTTTGCGGTCAGGTTGAACGCATGTGGCTTTTGCCCCTCTCCCTTTCAGGGAGAGGCTGGGTGAGGGTACGTCGTTCGATCACGTTTTGCCCGTGATTGGACGTGCCGGTTTGCGTACGCCGAACCCTCACCCTGGCCCTCTC
>JADLAP010000100.1 GCA_020848195.1 Phycisphaeraceae bacterium | reverse complement strand
TACGTGAACCAGCACGTTCCATCACGGGCAAAACGTGATTGAGCGCCGTACCCTCTCCCAGCCTCTCCCTGAAAGGGAGAGGGGCAAAAGCCCTATGCGCTGCCCCTGTTGGAGGTGTTCGGTCCGGCAGCGCCGGTAGCCACGCAGTCCCCAGGCGTGGTGCAACAGACTCGCGGACATGGCCTGATTTCTTCTGAAGTGTCGCAACTCCAGATCAGACAGACATGTCCACGTTTTTTCAACTCCACCTGCGCAAGAACCGGAAGAGCCTCAAAAAAACCGTTGTGACGGGCCTTGACCCATTCGGCCAGATCGTCATTGCCCACAGTCATATCTTCCCGCACGGCTTCAATGCTCAGAAGCTTGCCATCTTGGTTGGCCTGGGCCAGCCAGTCCCAGAACGCGGGGCAGAAATCCATGCCGTAGTGCAGGTTCTTGGCTGCGATGAGGATGTCGCTGTCAATGAGATACGCCATCAGACAATCCCCGCACGATGTCCAAGCTCAGTGAAAGTGGACATTTTTCGGCAGCCAAGCAGACGAAAAGCCTCGGTGAAAGTGGACCGACCTTCAAGCGTCGAGGTGACGATGGCGCGGGTGAAGCGGGCGCTGACTCTGGAGGTGGTGGTTCGGTAGTAGTCGCCGCCTCCGGCACGATCAGACATGATCTGAAAAAGCCGCCTCACTTCGGCCTGATAGGACTGTTGGAAGCGGCTGCGGGACAGCCCTCCGGCATCGATTGTGGCGTAAATGCAGGACCGCTGGAATCCGCTATTCGTGGGCCATCGCAACAAAGACCGTGACGCGATTCGGCCTCCCATGGGACTGGTCATGTTAGATACGACTCTGCTTCTACTTTGGTCGGTGACGATTGGGTTTGGCTGGTGACCGCGTAGAGTATTTCGTGTGCGGGGAATTTGGCCTGCACAAGATAAACCACGATGTTCTCCGGGTTTTTCACCAGTTGCCAACAATCGCGGCGGTCGGAGTTGACAAGAATGGCGGTTTCGGTACACTTTCCCATCTTGCCTGATTTCAGGCGAGGCGTGTATTGCTGTAACCGACGCTTTTACAACGGGAAACGTCAATGTCGGCCGGACGGATTCGCATTCGGATGGAAGCGTACGATCACCAGGCGCTCGATTCTTCGGCGCGGGAGATTGTCGATCACGCCAAGCGGACGAACGCGAAAGTGTCCGGCCCGGTTCCCCTTCCCACACGGATTGAGCGGTACACCGTACTGCGCAGCCCGCACGTGGACAAGAAAAGCCGGGAACAGTTTGAAATCCGCACGCATAAGCGGATCATCGACATCAAAGACCCCACGGCCCGTACGGTCGAGGCGCTCAACCGCCTCGTCGTTCCCGCTGGCGTGTTTGTGAAAATCAAGGCTTAATCCCCGGAATTGGCTGGCGCAGGTGCGTCAGCCGTTTTTGTTTCGGGCCAGACAATCGAACAGGGGCGGGATCCGCTCACGCAAGTGATGATCCAACCTTGGACCAAGGTTCCCCTGGGAGGTTCACGCGATGCCAGCCACTTTGCTTGGCAAAAAGATCGGCATGACCCGTCTCTTCCTCACGCAGGAAAGCGAAGGCGGTCAGGTCGTCAACAACGTGCCGGTGACCGTCATTCAGGTCGGCCCCTGCTTTGTGAGCCAGATCAAGTCGGAAGCGACGGACGGCTACAACGCGGTGCAGGTCGCTTTCGATGAGGTCAAGCCCCGCAACTCGACGCAGCCGATCATCGGCCACGACGCCAGGGCGGGCATCTCGCCGCAGCGCGTACACCGCGAGTTCCGCGTTTCGGCGGAGGAAGCCGGTCAGTTTCAGCTTGGCCAGCAGATCACGCTCGATTCGCTCGAAGGCACGAAGTACATCGACGTGATCGGGACGAGCAAGGGCAAGGGCTTTCAGGGTGTCATGAAGCGACACCACTTCAAGGGCTTGTGCGCCTCGCACGGCACGGAACGCAAGCACCGCAGCCCCGGCTCGATCGCCAGCCATGCGACCAACCGTGGTTTCTCCGGCCGGCCCAAGAAGGGGCTGAGGATGCCGGGCCACATGGGCGACGACCGCGTCACGATGCGGAGCCTGGAAATTGTCGGCACGGACAAAGAGAAAAATCTCCTGCTGGTCAAGGGGCCTGTCCCCGGCGCCAATCAGGGCGTGGTGGTGATTCGGGCGGCCAAGCGGCTGTACAAGCGAAAGGCCAATGCACTGAAGGCGTCGTAAGTCCGGTAGGGGCGGGCCCTGAGCCTGCCGCCGAAGGAGACCGCGACGCCACGACAAGTCGACCGCGTTGCCGAGTCGTGTCGCCCTGGAAGCATTCCGGCTCATCAGAAGCCAGGGGAGTGCGGAAGGGAAAGCACGGCGAACAGGATGATCCCGAACGGGACCCTAGATGGTGATGAAACCATGATTCAAATCCCAGTCCATAACAGTCAAGGCGAGCAGGTCGACACGCTGGAGATCGACGAACAGATCCTCGGCGGCGAAGTTCGGCCCCTGCTGCTCAAGCAAGCCTTCGTCCGCATCCATTCCAACAAGCGGCAAGGCTCGGCCAACACCAAGGCCCGGTACGAGATTTCCTACTCCACCCGCAAGCTGTACAAGCAGAAGGGCACCGGCAACGCCCGTCGCGGCAGCGCGGGTACGAACCTGATGTACCACGGCGCCCACGCGAACCACAAGAAGCCGCGGTCATGGCGTCTGGATATGCCCACGAAGATGAGGCGGCTGGCCAACCGCAACGCCTTGCTGGCCAAGGCCGTCGATGGCGAAATCCGCCTGATCGACAACCTCTCGTTCGACAAGCCCAGCACGTCGCAATTCGCCGGCATCCTCGACAAGCTCAAGATCAACCGTTCCTGTCTGGTTGCCGTCTCGTCCACGGAAAGTCCCGAAGCCCGCAGCGCCCGCAACCTTTCCGACGTGACTCTGACGCAGATCGATCGCCTGAACGTCTTTGATCTGCTGAACCACCGATACCTGCTGACGGACAAGGCGACGCTCGCCGGATGGCTTGAGCGGGCGGCGGCACGTCTGCGCAGCGTCGAGGCGACCGAGGATGTCGCTGCCGCGCAAGGGGAGAAATAAGCCATGATCGCACTGCAACCGACCCATATCATCAAGCGTCCGCTGATCACCGAGAAGAGCACGTGGGAAGGCACGAGCCGCAACCGCTTCAGCTTCGAGGTCGATCTCCGCGCCAACAAGACGCAGATCAAGGATGCGATCCAGTCGATCTACAACGTCCGCGTGGTGGGCGTGGCGACGCAAGTCCGCAAGGGCGAAATCGTTCGCACGCGGTTCGGCGAGAAACAGGAAACGTCGTGGAAGAAGGCCGTCGTTGAGCTTCACCCCGATGACAAGCTGGAGTTGTTCTAAGCGGACCGAAGCCCCGATGTGTCGGAAGGCGACGCACAACCCCGGACTTGAGTGAGGAATGACCATGGCGATTCGAGTATATGACAAGACCAGCGCGGGCCGGCGGAATGCGTCGGTCAACCTTCGCACGGAGGTGACCAAGGGCAAGCCGGAGAAGGCGCTGCTGGAGAAGAAGCACAAGAACGGCGGGCGCAACGTCCATGGCGTCACCGTGGTGCGCAGCGTCGGCGGCGGCAACAAGGTGATGTACCGCAAGATCGACTTCAAGCGGAACAAGCTCGGCATGGCGGGCAAGGTCATCGGCATCGAGTATGACCCGAACCGCTCGGCGAACATCGCCTTGATCGAGTATGCCGACGGCGAGCGCCGGTACATTCTCGCCCCAGTGGGCCTGAAGGACGGCGAAAGCATCATCGCCGACAACAAGGCGGTGGAACCGAAGACCGGCAACGCGATGCCGATCAAGTTCATTCCGCCGGGCCTGAACGTGCATAACGTGGAACTGGTCGTCGGCAAGGGCGGCGCGATGTGCCGCTCGGCGGGCATGTACGCCCGGCTGACGAACAAGGAAGAACGGTGGGCCACGCTGGTGCTGCCGTCGGGCGAAATCCGCCAGGTGGCGGTGGAGTGCATGGCGACGATCGGCCAGGTAGGCAACACGGACCACATGAACGTGCGTCTGGGCAAAGCCGGCAAGTCGCGCCACCTGGGCATCCGCCCGCACACCCGCGGCATGGCGATGACGCACGACAAGCACCCGATGGGCGGCGGTTCGGGCCGCAGCAAGGGCAACCGTCCCCCGTGCAGCAAGACGGGCGTGCTGGCCAAGGGCGGCAAGACCCGCAAGCGAGACAAGGCATCGAACAAGCGCATCATCCGCCGTCGCACCAGCGTGCGGTTCGGACAGTTGGTGCTCTAAGCAGGACCGCAGCGGCGCCGCTGAAGGCGGCGTCAGGAGGACAGCCACGATATGGCACGATCACTCAAAAAAGGCCCGTACGTCGACGTCAAGCTCTACCAGAAGGTGGAACGCTTGAACCAGATGAACAAACGCGAGCCGATCAAGACCTGGGCCCGCGCCAGCACGATCGTGCCCGAGTTCGTCGGCCACACGATCATGGTCCACAACGGGCGCATGTTCCATCAGGTCTTCATCACGGAAGACATGGTCGGACACAAGCTCGGGGAGTTCGCTCTGACCCGGCTGTTCCGGGCCCACACCATCGGCACCAAGGCCATGCGCGCCACGGGTCGCGCGTAAGCCTGAGCAACGTCGGAGGCTTCATCATGCCTTACACCAACACGCATCGCGGCGCCCGGATCAGCCCCACGAAGATCCGACTGATCGCCGACCTGATCCGTCACAAGTCGCTGGACGAAGCGGACACGATTCTCCGCATGAGCCGCACCCGTGGAGCCGTGTTCCTGCTCCGCGGCCTGCAGGCGGCCCGGGAGAACGCCCGCAACGTCGGCGAACTGTCGTCCGACGACATGCGCCGCCTGGTCGTCAGCGAATGCCGCGTCGATCAGGGGCCGGTCATGAAGCGGTGGCAGCCCAAGGACCGTGGCCGGGCCCACGCCATCAAGAAGCGAACCAGCCACATCGTCATCAGCGTCGATGTGAAATAGAAATCAGCGTCCGCAGGAACCTGGATCAACTGGCAACAGCCAACGAGCAAGAAGCAGACTCATGGGACAGAAAGTTCATCCATTCGGTTTCCGAGTCGGGATCACCGAGGCGCATCGCAGCCGGTGGTACGCCCCCAAGGCGCTCTACGGCGAGCTGCTGGTGGAAGACGAGAAGATTCGCCGCTTCCTCGACCAGCGCCTCAACCGCAGGCCTCCGTTCGCCGCCGTCGCCGATATCCACATCGAGCGCACACGCGAGGAGCTGAAGGTCATCATCCGCACGGCCCGGCCCGGCCTGGTCATCGGCCCCAAAGGCCAGAACATCGAGGAACTGACGCACGAGCTGCAGGACCTCACCGGCCGAAACGTCTCGATCAACTGCATCGAGATCACCAACCCCGACGCCGACGCCCAGCTCATCGGCGAAAGCATCGCCGAGCAGCTTCAGAAACGTTCGAGCTTCCGCCGCGTGATCAAGATGAAGGGCGACGCCGCGCTGGCCGCAGGCGCCAAGGGAATCAAGGTGCAGCTCTCCGGCCGCCTGGGTGGCCACGAAATGAGCCGCAAGGAAGATCTTCGCCTCGGCGCCATTCCGCTGCAGACCCTTCAGGCCCACGTGGACTACGGATTCGCCAAGGCGTTCACGACCTACGGCGTCATCGGTGTGAAGGTGTGGGTCTACAAAGGCATGTACACCGACGTGAAGGAAGCGGAACTGGAATCCAATGCCGCCGGCGCGCGACCGCGTGCCCGTGGTCGCCGCTGATCCCCGGACGTTTCCCTCGGCGGATGCCAACGAGTTGAGTTTCTTACGAGAAAGTTGCAGGAGGCCCGTTTATGCCCCTGATGCCCAAAAGAGTCAAGTACCGCAAACAGCAGCGAGGCAAGCTGCGTGGCGTGGCCCAGCGAGGCAACTACGTCGCCTTCGGCGATTACGGGTTGCAGTCGGTGGAGACGGGGCTGATGTCGGCCCGTCAGATTGAAGCCGGTCGCGTCGCGGCGCGTCAGTTCGTCAGCCGCGAAGGCAAGCTGTTCGTGCGGGTGTTCCCGGACAAGCCGATCACGAAGAAGCCGCTGGAAACGCGAATGGGTAAAGGCAAGGCGGAGCCGGAGTTCTGGGCCGCCCGCGTCAAGAGCGGCATGATCCTGTTCGAGCTGGCCGGCGTGCCGCGCGACGTAGCCAAGCAGGCGTTCGTCCGTGTGGCGCACAAGATGCCGTTCCGCTGCCGGTTCGTGGAGCGTCGGCACGTATAAGGATGGCGGCGACGTGGCGGGATGGGCCGACGGTCCGCTCGCCGGAATCTCGCCCGCAAGCAGGTGGAGGAGCGACAGACATGAATGCCGCCGAAGTTCACAAGATGACCGACGAGGAACTGAAGGTTGAACGGGAGCGTCTGACCAAGCAGTTGTACGAGCTGCGATGCCAGGCGGTGACCGAGAAACTGGAGAACCCCAAGCAGTTGCAGAAGATTCGCCGCGATGTGGCCCGGATACTGACCGAGCGTCGTCGTCGGACCCTGCAAGCACAAGGCGCCTGAACATGAGCACAGAGACTGCCAGCAGCACGCCCGCCGCAGCCCCCCAGCGCACGCTCAAGGGCATTGAGACCGGCGTCGTCGTCGGCGACAAGCGGGACAAGAGCCGCACCGTCGTCGTGGAGTATCAGGTACGCAACCGGAAGTACGGCAAGTACCTGCTTCGCCGGACCAAGTACCACGTGCACGACGAACAGAACGTCAGCCATGCCGGCGACCGCGTGCTGATCGTTCCGTGCCGTCCGATCAGCAAAACCAAGAGCTGGCGGCTTCTGAAAGTCGTCCAGAAGCTTGGTGAAGTGATGCACCAGGCCTGATAGACGACAGGAGTTGTTGCCATGATCCAGAATGAATCCAGAGTGGACGTTGCCGACAACACGGGCGCGAAGATCGCCATGGTGATCCGCGTGCTTCGCGGGACCACGGCGCGGGGCCGGTTTTCCCGGCCGACCGCCACGGTGGGCGACCGCGTGGTGCTGGCGGTGAAGAAGTCGCTGCCGGGCAGCGACTTGAAGACAGGCTCGATCGCCAAGGGCGTGGTGGTGCGGACGAGGTACCCGATTCGCCGGGCCGACGGCAGTTACGTGAAGTTCGACCGCAACGCCGTGGTGCTGATCGACGACGAGGGCAATCCCCGCGGCACGCGCATCTTCGGCGCGGTGGCCCGGGAACTGCGTGAAAAGAACTACATGAAGATCGTGTCCCTGGCGTCGGAAGTAGTCTGACGAACCGGACGACAGGTGAAGATCGGGAGCTTGAAGACATGGCTCGACACGTGCGCAAAGGTGATCTGGTCTACATCAGGACCGGCGACGACCGCAAGACGGTGGCGAAGGTTCTGCGCGTGATGCCCGGCGAGCAGAAGGTTCTGGTCGAAGGCGTGAATGTGAAAGTGCGTCACATCAAGCCGTCGCAGCAGAACCCGCAGGGCGGAACGATCGAGAAGGAGATGCCGATTCACATCTCCAACGTGTCGCCGGTCTCGGACGGCAGACCGACGCGGGTGCGGTTTGAGAGCCGGGAGGACGGCGCGAAGGTTCGCGTGTCCAGCCGGACGAAGCAGGCCGTAGGCCCGGAACTGAAGAAAGCCCGGAAAGGTTGAGATCGCCGCCGGACCTTCGCGGTTCGGCTCCGAGTGAAGAAGGATCGTCGTCATGGCACAGGCACAAGCAGCGAAAATGCCCCGGCTCAAGGAGCGGTACCGCGCTCACGCCACCGCCAAGGTGCGGGAGAAGTTCGGCATCGCCAATCCGATGGCCGTGCCCCGCATGGACAAGATCGTGCTGTCGGTGGGACTGGGCAAGCAGTTGGAAGGCACGAAGCTCAACCCGGTGGCCAAGGAGCAGGTGCTGTCCGATCTGGCGGTGATCACGGGCCAGAAGCCGGTGATGGTGCGTGCGAAGAAGTCGGTGTCGAACTTCAAGGTTCGCGCCGGTTACGAAGCCGCCGCCACGGTGACGCTCCGCGGCAACCAGATGTGGGAATTCATGGACCGCCTGGTGAGCCTGGGCATCCCCCGCATCAAGGACTTCCGAGGCCTGAACCCCAAGAGCTTCGACGGCCGGGGAAACTACTCCTTCGGCATCACCGAACAGGGCATCTTCCCGGAAGTGAACATGGCGGAAGCGAAGTTCACCCACGGCATGCACATCACCTTCGTGATCCGCAACAGCACGGACGAGAAGTCGCGGTGTCTGCTGGCGGAACTGGGCATGCCGTTCACCGAAGGCGTCAACAAATAACACGGGCGCGGAAGGCCGCGTCCTGGAGGATTGTGGACCATGGGAACGAAATCCACCACCGTACGGAATGACCACGTGAAAGCGCTGGTCGTCAAGTACGCCGAGATTCGCCGGAAACTGAAGAAGGAAGGCGATTGGGCGGCGTTTCAGAAGCTGCCTCGCAGCAGCAGCGCCACGCGCATCCGCAGCCTGTGCGCCCTGACGGGCCGCAGCCGCGCCGTGTACCGGAAGTTCAAGATTTCCAGGATCATGCTTCGGGAGCTGGCCCTTCAGGGCAAGATCCCGGGCATGCGGAAAGCGTCCTGGTAACTGCAGCAGCCGCCGGTCAAGGCGGCCGAAAGACGAGCATCAACGGGAGTACCGTGAATGTCCATCAGCGACCCCATCGCCGACATGCTGACTCGGATCCGCAACGCCGTGCGGAACCGCTCGGCGCGCGTGGACTGCCTTAACAGCAAGGTCTGCACCGGCATCGCCAAAGTGCTGAAAGAGGAAGGCTACATCACCGACTACGCCGTGATCGGCGACGGTCGGCAAGGCATCCTCCGAATCGACCTGCGTTACGGCCCGCGCGGCGAACAGATCATCCGCATGATCCGCCGGGAGTCCAAGCCCGGACGGCGGGTGTACACCAAGCTCAAGGATCTGCCCCGTCCGCTGGGCGGCCTGGGCATCGTCATCCTCAGCACGCCGCTGGGCGTGGTGAGCGACCGTCAGGCCCGTGGTGAAAAGGTCGGCGGCGAATTGCTCTGCACCGTCCAATGAGGCAGCGTACATCCCGTCGCGCGGTTCAACCCGCGGCGGCGTCCCAGGAGTGACCCCATGTCACGAATCGGCAAAAAGCCCATCCCGGTTCCCAGCGGCGTCAAAATCGCCGTCAGCGGGAGCCAGGTCTGCGTCGAGGCGGGCAGCAACAAGCTCGCCATCACCACGCGGCCCGAGGTGACCGTCCGTTTCGACGATCAGACCCGTCAGGTCATCGTCGAACGCCGCGACGACGAGCGCCAGTCCAAGGCGTCCCACGGCCTGACCCGCGCCCTGATCAACAACATGATCACCGGCGTCACTCAGGGCTTCGTCAAGGAACTGGAAATCACCGGCGTGGGCTGGTCCGCCCAACTCAAGGGCCAGCAGGTCTCGCTGAACGTCGGTTACGCCGACGCCAAGCTGGTTCCGGTTCCCGCGGGCGTGAAAGTGGAAATCGCCGGCAACAAGATCAAGATCAGCGGCTCGGACAAGCAGAAGGTCGGTCAGGTCGCCGCGGAAATCCGTTCCAAGCGGCCGCCCGAACCCTACAACGGCAAGGGCATCAAGTACAGCGACGAAAAGATCGTCCGCAAGGAAGGCAAGGCCTTCGCCGGCGGCGGTGGTTGATCCAGCTTTCGCGCGGCCCCGCGTGGCGCAGCTCGACACAGCTCGGCGCAGTTCCTGGACCGTGGATGATTCGGAGATTTGGTCATGCAGAACAAAGTGCGACAAGAGCGGCGCGAACGCCGGAAGATCGGCATTCGCAAACGCCTGACGGGCACCACCGAGTGCCCCCGGCTGACGGTGTACCGCAGCCTCAACCACATCTACGCCCAGGTGATCGACGACAGCTCTGGCCGGACGCTGGTCAGCGCCGACTCGCTGGGCGTCAAAACATCGGGCGGCAACGCCAAGGGCGCCGCGGAAGTCGGCAAGGTCCTCGGCGAGAAGGCCAAAGAGGCGGGGATTGCCCGCGTCGCCTTCGACCGCAACGGATTTCGCTATCACGGCCGGATCAAAGCGCTGGCGGACGCCGCCCGCGAAGCCGGCCTGAAGTTCTGATCGCCACGCCATACCCGTCGGCCCCGGATCACCCGGCGCCGGCACGGAAGAACCAGTCATGGCTGAAATGCTTGAAGAATCGACATCACTGGAATCCACCACGGTGTACCTGTGGCGCAACGCGAAGGTCGTCAAGGGCGGCCGGCGTTTCAGCCTCTCGGCGCTGGTGGTGGTGGGCGACCGCAGAGGCAGCGTGGGCATCGGCTACGGCAAAGCCGCCGGCGCCCCGGCCGCGATCGAGAAAGCCCAGAAGAACGCACGCAAGAACCTCGTGAAGGTCGTCCTCAAGGAAGGCACGATCCCGCACGAAGTCCTCGGCGCGTTCTGCGCTTCGCGGGTGAAGCTGATCCCCGCCGCGCCCGGCACCGGTGTCAAGGCCGGCGGCACGGTTCGCGCGGTGCTCGAAATGGCCGGCGTCCGCGACTGCCTGACCAAGGCCTACGGCTCGACCAATCAGAAGAACCTGGTCAAGGCGACGCTCGACGGCCTGCAGGCGCTTCGCACCACGGTGACCGTGGGCGAACTGCGCGGGCTGGACCTGGGAACCAGCCGCGTGGACGACCTGATCGAAGCCGGCAGGAAATTCGTGCCGCAGACGAAGGCGGGCGAACGGGCCAAAGCGCCGGTGAACACGGTGGGACAGAAGAGCGGAGGACGGGGCGGACGTGGAGGACGCGGTGGCGGCGGTGGCGGTCGGGGTCGCGGGCGTGGGCCTGCCGAAAGCCCCGCCGAAGCACCCGCGCCCATCGAAGCGGCGCCGCCCGCCGGCGCGCCGGAACAGCCCGCCCAGCAGTGACCTTCAGCCGGCGTGGCGCGTTGTGTCGCCACCCCGATCGCAGGAGCTTAATCAGCCATGATGATTCACGAACTGACAGCGACGACCGGCCGGTACAAGAACCGCAAACGCGTCGGACGCGGCATCGGATCCGGGCACGGCAAGACGTGCGGACGAGGCCACAAGGGCGCAGGCTCCCGGTCCGGCTCCGGCGGCGCCATCCGCGCCAGCCGTGAAGGCGGTCAGATGCCGTTCTTCCGTCGCATTCCCAAGCGGGGCTTTTCCAACGCCCTCTTCCGCAAGCACTTTTCCGTGGTCAACGTCAAGGTTCTCGAGGAACGCCTCGAGAACGGCACGGAAGTCAACGCCGACATCTTGGCCAAGTTCGGCCTGATCGACGATGCCAGCCTTCCCCTGAAGATCCTCGGCGAAGGCACGCTGACCAAGAAGTTCAGCGTCACCGCCGCCGCCTACAGCAAGCTGGCTGCCGAGAAGATCGTCGCCGCGGGCGGAACCGCCACCGTCGCCGGCGCGTAAGACTCTTTGTGTTCCAGGACTGAACCAACCTCCGACCAGGCGAACGGACGATGCTGCAGGCCTTCCTGAACATCTGGCGAGTCCCCGACCTGCGGAATCGCCTTCTCTTCACGCTGGGGATGCTCTTCATCTACCGCCTGGGCTATTTCATTCCCCTGCCCGCGGTCGATCAGCAGATGTTGCAGGACTTCGTGGAGAAGACCCAGCAGGGTTCCGCCGCCGGCAACCTGATCAACTTCGTCAGCATCTTCACCGGCGGCACGCTCTCCCAGTCCACCATCTTCGGCCTGGGCATCATGCCCTACATCTCCGCGTCCATCATCTTCCAGCTTCTTGTGACGGTCTTCCCGCAGTTGCAGCAGCTTCAGAAGGAAGGACCGGCGGGGCGGCAGAAGATTCAGGAATACACCCGCTACGCCGCCGTGCCTCTGTGCATCGTCCAGGCGGCTTTCATGCTCAGCTTCATGCAGAGCCAGCACATGGTCTACGCCGAGTTCCAGGGCAGCACGCTGTTCTGGGTCTGCGGCCTGGTCGGCCTGACCGCAGGCTCCATCTTCCTGATGTGGCTGGGCGAGCAGGTGGACAAGTACGGCATCGGCAACGGCGCGTCGCTGATCATCACCGCCGGCATCGTCGCCCATATGCCCCAGGCCATCGGCATCATCGTTCAGGGCTTCTCCCTTTCCGGCGATGACGCCAGCAAGAACTTCGGAGCCGACACCGTTCTCTTCCTCGTGGTCACTTTCGTGCTGGTCGTGGCCGGCTCGATCATCATCACCCAGGGCCAGCGGCGGATTCCGATTCAGCAGGCCAAGCACACCCGTGGCCGACGAGTCTATGGCGGGCAGAAAAGCTACCTGCCCCTCCGCGTCAACCACGGCGGCGTCATGCCGATCATCTTCGCCAGCTCGCTGCTGATCTTCCCCACCATGCTCTTTGGCTGGATCCACAGCGCGTTCCCCACCTTCTGGCTCTGGGAATTCCTCTCCCGCAACTTCCAGAACTGGGCCGCCTTCCCGCACATCCTCGCCTACATCGTCATGATCTACTTCTTCGCGTACTTCTGGACCACCGTCCAGTTCCAGCCCAAGGAAATGGCGACCCAGCTCCGCGATCACGGCAGCTTCATCCCCGGTCTGCGGCCAGGCCCCCGCACGGCCGAGTACCTCGAAACCGTCATGGAACGCATCACTTACGTCGGCGCGGGTTTCCTGTCGATCATCGCGGTGATCCCCAGCGTCGTCGCAGGCGTGTTCGACATCCCCTTCGTGGTCTCCAGCTTCCTCGGCGGCACGGGCCTGCTGATCTGCGTCAGCGTCATGCTGGACCTGATTCAGCGGATCGAAGCCGGCCTGATGATGCGGAACTATCAGGGCTTCCTCGCCACCGGCGGCAGCGGCAAGGGGCCCCGCATCCGCGGAAGGCAATGATCAGCCGCAGATGAACGCAGATAAACGCAGATAAGACAAAAGCAAAAGTGATTTTTGACAGGAATTGGAAAAACTGAAGCACGCGGAGTGGACATCAGATCAGCGGCAGAGAAGAACCATCTCTCTTATCTGCGTTCATCTGCGTTCATCTGCGGCTAAATACATGCCTCGCATACGGATTTGGCGCGGGTAAGAGCAATAGGTATGATTTCGGGTTCTCCGCTGCCGGCCCGAAGTCGCGGCACGGGACCGGCATAGGATGGCGATTACCCGCAAGAGCAGGGAAGAAATACAGAAGATGCGGGCCGCCGGCCGGGTGGTTCACGCGGTGCTTGAACACTGCCGACGCATCTGCAAGCCTGGCGTGACGACGCGCCAGATTGACGAGGAGGCCGAGTCGCTGATTCAGGCGCGTGGCGCCCGAGGGTTGTTTCGGAACTATCCGACGTACCGTCCCGGTGAAGGATTTCCCGCCACCCTCTGCATCAGCGTGAATGAGGAAGTGGTCCACGGCATTGCCGGCGACCGCGTGATCCGTGACGGCGATGTGGTCGGCATCGACTGCGGCGTCGAAGTGGACGGCTGGTGCGGCGATGCCGCGACGACCCTGATGGTCGGCGAAGTGAAGCCGCAAGTCAGGCTACTGTGCGAAACAACCCAGCACGTGCTGGAATTGGCGATTGAGAACGTAAGGCCCGGGCGAAAGTGGAGCCAGGTCGCCCGGCTGATGCAGAGCTATGCGGAACAACGCGGTTACGGAGTCGTACGGGATTTTGTGGGCCACGGCATCGGTCGCCGAATGCACGAGGAACCCAAAGTCCCCAACTTCGTCAGCCGGGATCTGCTGAGGAACGACATTGAGCTGAGGGAGGGCGTGGTCCTGGCCGTCGAACCCATGCTCAACCTGGGCACCGAGAAGGTCGAGACCCTGGACGACGGCTGGACCGTCGTGACCCTGGATCGCAAGCCCTCGGCGCATTACGAGCACACCATCGCCGTCACCGCCGACGGCGCCGAGGTGCTGACGAACGGACGTTAAGGATATCGGCGGCATAGTGAGCAGGATGGGTGCCTAAGGAAGACAAGATACAGGTCGAAGGCGAAGTGACGGATTCATTGCCCAACGCCATGTTCCGGGTCAAGCTGGACAATGGCCACGTGGTGCTCGCCCAGATCAGCGGCAAGATGCGCATGCACTACATCCGCATTCTTCCCGGCGACAAGGTGACCGTCGAAATCAGCCCGTATGACCTGACCCGTGGACGCATCGTGTATCGACATTGAGTCGTGCGACAACAGCAGCCCGTGCGACAGTGAGGACTCAGCCATGAAGGTTCGCAGCAGCGTCAAGAGAATCTGTGAAAACTGCAAGATCATCCGCCGCAAGGGTGTGGTGCGGGTGATCTGCATCAACCCCAAGCACAAGCAGCGCCAGGGATAATTCAACCGGATTCGAGCGGAGCCGGGCTGTGTCAGCCCGGCATGCTCCGCGAATGCCAGCCGTCTCGCAGGACCGCATAAGGAAACAGCCGCCATGCCACGTATCGCCGGCACGGACATCCCGGACAGCAAGCCCATCCGCATCTCGCTGCGGTACATCTTCGGCGTCGGTCCCAAACTCGCCGACGACATCCTCCGCGAAGCGGGCATCGAGGGCCACATCCGGGCCAATAAGCTGACTGAAGATCAGATCGCCCACATCACCTCGATCATCGACAACAACTTCGTGGTCGAAGGCGCGCTGCGGCGTCAGATCGCCCAGAACATCGCCCGGTTGCGCGACATCCGCTGCTACCGCGGCGACCGCCACCGTCGCGGCCTGCCCTGCCACGGCCAGCGAACCCGGACCAACGCGCGTACCCGCAAGGGCAAGCGCAAGACCGTCGCCGGCAAGAAGGGCGTCAAGGCGATGAAGTAATCGCCCTGTCCCCGTTCCCCGGCCCCGCAAGCGGCTGGGGAAGCGGTCCGCAAGGTGGCCGGCGCGTGCCGGTCCGAGTCGGGTCCGCACCATCGAAGCGAGCTGCCGGCATTACGGCAGCGCCTCAACTTCGAGTCAGTCATGAGCAAGAAACAGAAAAAAGTCCGAAAGAACGTCACTCGCGGCATCGTCTTCATCAAGGCGACCTTCAACAACACCATCGTCACCATCACCGACATGAACGGCGAAACGTTATGCGCCGACTCGGCGGGAACGATCGGGTTCAAGGGCAGCCGCAAGAGCACGCCGTTCGCCGCCACCCGCGCCGCCGAGCAATGCGCCTCCAAGGCCAAGAAGTACGGCATGCAGCAGGTGGAAGTCCGCGTCCGCGGCGCCGGCTCCGGCCGGGAATCCGCCATCACGGCGCTTCAGGCCTCCGGCCTGAAGGTCACCGCCGTTGAAGATCACACGCCCATTCCCTTCAACGGATGCCGGCCCAAGAAACGCCGGCGCGTCTGATGTGGAGCTTACTGTCGCCGGCTGGGACTTGACCCGATCAGGCTTGTCCCCCTATGCCGGCTCGCCTTCAGGAATAGAAGTCACGACGCCTGCCAGCAGCGCCTTTCCGTGACGTGAATTCCTGATGTCGTCCCTCGGGGAATCGCTGGCTGTTGGAGACCTTCCATGCGTATCCGTTGGCGCGGTCTGGAACTGCCTAGTCGAGTCGTGCAGGACCCTGAAATCAGCACGCCCACTTATGGTCGCTTCACGGTCGAACCGTTTGAACGCGGCTTCGGCACCACCATCGGCAACAGCCTCCGTCGCATCCTGCTGTCCAGCCTCGAAGGCGCCGCCGTCACCGCCGTCAAGATCAAGGGCGCTCAGCACGAGTTCTCCAGCCTCGAAGGCGTCACGGAAGATGTCACCGACATCATCCTCAACGTCAAGAACATGATCGTCTCCATGGATGCCGACGGCACCAAGACGATGCACCTGAGCGCGGAAGGCCCCGGCGAAGTCACGTGCGACCTGATCGAAGCCGACACGTCGATCACCATCCACAACAAGGACCTGGTGCTCTGCACGCTGACCAAGCAGGTGGACTTCGACATGGAGTTCACCGTCAAGAAGGGCCGCGGCTACGTGCCCGCCAGCGAACAGTACAACCAGAACGAGGAGCAGGAAGTCGGCATCATTCCCGTCGACGCCATCTACTCCCCGGTCATCCGCGTGCGGTACAAGGTGGAAGACACCCGCGTCGGTCAGAAGACCAACTTCGACAAGCTGACGCTGGAAATCTGGACCAACGGGACGATCTCGCCGGAGATGGCGCTGGTGGAAGCCGGCAAGATTCTCCGCAAGCACCTTAATCCGTTCGTGCAGTACTTCGAGATCGGCGCCGCAGCAGCTAGCGAATCCGCCACCGCCGCCGCTCGCGTCGATGAGGAACTCATCCGCCGGCTGCAGATGCCCATCAGCGAACTGGACCTCTCCGTCCGCGCCAGCAACTGCCTGGAATCGGCGAAGATGGCCACCGTCGCCGACCTCGTTCAGCACTCCGAAAGCGACCTGCTCAAGGTCCGCTCCTTCGGCAAAACGTCGCTCCGCGAAGTCAAACGCAAACTCAGCGAACTGGAACTCCACCTGGGCATGGAACTGCCCGAGGAACTCAAGCAACGGATCAACTCCATCTGATCGGCGGACGGCGGCGGGATCGTCCCGCCAACTGCGTCCCCGGAGGTAAGCCACCATGCATCACCGTATTGCCGGATTCAAGCTGGGCCGCGATGCCGAACATCGCCTGGCCCTTCGCCGCAACCTCGCCATCGCGCTGCTGACCCACGGCCAGATCACCACCACGCTTCAGAAGGCCAAGAGCGTGCAGCCGCTGGTCGAGAAGCTCATCACCTTGGCCAAGCGGGGCGACCTGACCTCACGCCGCCGCGTGATCCGCGCTATCGGCGATCCGATCATGGTCAAGTTCGACGAAGACCCGGATGTCAACCGCAACCGCTTCGGCGAAATCGAGTCCGGCCCGCGCCTCGTCAAGCACGTCTTCGACGTCGTCGGCCCGCGATTCCGCGATCGCAACGGTGGCTACACCCGCGTCGTCCGCCTCGGCAAGCATCGCATCGGCGACGCCGGCGATCTCGTGGTGCTCCAGTTCGTCGGCGAGGAGACCGGCCCGCAGGTCGCAGGCCAGTATTCCCGCCGTCGCCAGAAAGCCAACCGTCGCATGGAATTCGCCGCCAAGCTCCGCAAGGCGGCGACCCCCGCTGCCCCGGCCCCGACGCCGGCGGAATAATCGCGCCGCACAACGCAACGACATTCTTCACGGACACGCGGGCGCAAGCTCGCGTGTCTTGTGTTTATCGCAAGACGCGCACGCTGTCAGCGTGCGGCTGTGACGGATTTTGTTATCGAGCGCAAGACGAACGTACATAGCGCCGCGACTTGTCGCGTCTTACACTTCTTGCCGTTGCGTCTCGATGTTGACTTGCATCGTCGTCGGGCACTGCGGTTCGAGGTTGTGATCGCAGAACTCGAACAGCGCCGAGATGCGGGTCAGATCGAACACTTCGCGCCACTGCGGCGCCAGACCGCAGAGGTAGAGGTTGCCGCCGTAGCCGCGGACGAGATGGCGCAGGTCGATCAGCATGCCCAGGGCTTCGGAGACCAGGGCGTACTGGATGTTGGACAGGTCGATGGCCAGACGTTGCGGTTGCTGCGCGGACGCCAGGTCCATCAGCGCCTGGCGGGTCTGATCGATCCGCTGCATATCCAGTTGATCCGGATGCGCGAAGCGGATGCAGGTTGTCTTTCCCGTGACAACAGCGATCAAGCCTGCTTCCGAAGGTTTCACGTGCCGGCCTCCATGTCGCATCGTCATCCCATTCTAGGCGGGATGGAACACAAATTTCATCGTACCAGAATAACGTACAAACTCATCGTTGATTTCACGGATGGGGTGGGAAATGCGTGCAATCAATGCCGGCCGTGCGGGAGGGAGCGGCGTTCAGCGGTAGCGGTTGAGGGTGCGGATGAGGGTCTGATGGGCTTCGAGGGGTTTGGCGAGCATTTCCCAGTAGGCTTCGGGCAGGGCAGTGCCGGCAGTGGAGAAGCGGATGGTTCCCAGGCACAGGAGACGTTCGTTGAAGCTGAAGAGACATTCGGTGTGCTGAATCTGTTTGAGCGCGCATTCGAAGACCTGGACCTGGAGGACGCCCTTGACGCGGATGACGCGCTGATCGGTCAGGACGTAGACCCGGCTGAGCCATTCGAGGAACTGCCAGAACAATCGCGCGCCGGCGAGGCAGGAACCCAGCAGGATGATGTCGCGGCGGCTGACGTTGAGGAAGGAGTAGCCGGCGAGGTACCAGAATCCGAAGGTGAGCAGGGCGATGAGGCTGAGGCTGTAGAGCGAGCGGAGGAGGATGTACCAGGCACTGGGTTTGAGCATCAGAACGATGATTTCGCCGGGCTGTAGCAGTTCGGCGGGGAGGAGCAGGGCGGCCTGGGCGCGAGCGCTGGAAGCGCCGGTCGAGCCGGGGCCGCCGGGTTCGCTGCGAGAGGGGCCGGGGGACGATCCGGGGGACATGGATTTCCGGGTCGGCAACGGCGTCATGACACGGTTTCCGTTTCCAGCACCTCGGATCGCAGCGCGACGATGTCGGGCAGGTTGCGGTAGTAGTCGTTGTAGTCCAGTCCGAAGCCGACGACGAATTCGTCGGGGATGTCGAAACAGACGTAATTGACGGGGAAATGCTTGATTTCAGGCCTCTGTTTGCGGAGCAGGACGCAGGTGCGCACGGAGGCGGGTTCGAGGCGCTGGATGACGTCGGTGACGAGGCGCAGGGTCTGGCCGGAGTCGAGGATGTCGTCGACGATCAGCACATGCCGGCCGGTGAGGCTGGTGGGGAGCTGATTGAGCTGTTCGCTGAGGCGAGCCCCTTTGCTGGTGGTGGACATGCCTGGGTAGGAGCTGACGGAGATCAGGCGGATCTGCATTTTCAGCGGCAGCTCGCGGATCAGGTCGGCGACGAAGATGAAGCTGCCGGTGAGGATGGGGATGATGGTGATTTCGGCGTTGTCGCCGAGTCCCGCCAGATCGGCGGCGATCTGGTCCGCCAGGGCGCGGATGCGGTCGGCGATGGCGCCGCGACCGATGAGGACTTCACGGATATCCTGTTTCATCCGGGCCAGTGTAGCGGTGGCGGGGTTGCTGGACAACGGCCCCGGCTGTGGTATACTGCTCGGCTCGCGCCCGAAGGGCATTGCGCTTTGCACAGGCGCGGCAGGAACATCGCCGGCAGCGACCGGCGGGAGTATTTGCGATGGCCAAGAAAGAAATCACCACCCAGTTCAAAATCCAGGCCCCCGGCGGCAGCGCGACCCCCGCGCCGCCCATCGGACCGGCCCTCGGTCAGCACGGCGTCAACCCCGGCCAGTTCATCCAGCAGTTCAATGAACGCACTCGCCATCTCAACGGCAAGGTCGTCGGCTGCGTCATCACCGTCTACAAGGACCGGACGTTCGAGTTCGAGATCAAAAGCCCGCCGGCGTCCGTCATGATCCGCGATGTCGTCGGCAAGGAAAAAGGCTCCGGCGTGCCCAACAAGGAGAAGATCGGCAAGATCAACGCCGACCAGCTCCGCGCCATCGCCGAGGAAAAGGCCAAGGAAATGACCGGCCACAGCGTCGAAGCCATGATGCGCACCATCGCCGGCACCGCCCGCTCCATGGGTGTCGATGTCGAAGGCGTGCCCACCCGCTGAGGCTGATTCGACTTCCCCCCAGGCGGCTGTCTCCACCGCCCGGGGCCTTCATCGTCGGAGACCGGATCACCACGTGCCGCAATGGCGTGGGAGATGACGCCCCCGGCATCGCGCCGACCAGGGCCATCGAAAGGAATGTCTATGGCGACTCGTCACGCCGGAAAGCGCTATCGCGCTGACCTCGAAACCGTGGACCTCAAGAAAGCCCTGCCTCTCAATGAGGCGATGGAAAAGGTCCGCAGCTTCCGCAAAGCCAAATTCGATCAGTCGGTGGAGATGTGCATCCACCTGGGCGTGGACCCCAAGCAGGCGGACCAGATCGTCCGCGGCTCGCTGTCGTTGCCTCACGGCATCGGCAAGACCAAGCGGGTGGTGGCCTTCTGCACGGAAGACAAGATCGCCGCGTGCAAGGAAGCCGGCGCGATCGAGGCCGGAGGCGATGATCTGATCAAGAAAATCACGGAAGGCTGGATGGATTTCGATGTCGCCATCGCCAGCCCGGACATGATGCGAACGGTCAGCCGGCTGGGCAAAACGCTCGGTCCTCGCGGTCTGATGCCGTCTCCCAAGGCCGGCACGGTAACGGCGGACGTCGCCGGGGCGGTCAAGGAATATGCGGCCGGCAAGGTCGAATTCCGCAACGACACCGGCGGCAACGTCCACGTCGTCGTCGGCAAGCTCAGCTTCGACACCCAGAAACTCGTGGATAACGCCCAGGCGTTCCTCGACACCATCCACCGCATCAAGCCGTCGGCCGCCAAAGGCCAGTACATCAAGAAAATCTCCGTCTCGGGCACCATGACCCCAGGCGTGCTGGTGACCTTCTGATCCCCCCACACGCCCAGGAGAAAAGCCATGAGCAAACCTATCAAGAGCCTGATCAAGAACGTCTACAAAGACCTGTTCACCGACCTCGAAGGCGCGGTGGTCATCGACATCCGCGGCATCAACTCCAAGGTCAACACCGAACTGCGGACCAGCCTGGCCAACCAGGGCATCCGCATCACGGTGGTGAAGAACAACCTGGCCAAGTCGGCGCTGGCGGGCACGGGCATGGCCAACATCGGCAACGTGCTCAGCGGCCCGTCGGCCATCGTCCACGGCGGCAAGAGCGTCGTCGACGTCGCCCGCGCCCTGATGGCCGAGGCGAAGAAGTACGACGCGCTCAAGTTCGTCGGCGCGCTGCTCGACGGCCAGGCGTTCACCGCCGACCAGGTCGACGCCCTGAGCAAGTACCCCACCCGCGAAGAGGCGCAGGGCCAGGTCATCCAGCTCCTGCTCGCCCCATACGAGCAGGTGCTCGGCGCCGCGCTGTCCGCCGGAAGCCAGATCGCCTCGATCCTCAAAACCATCGAGGAAAAACTGGAAAAGGGCGAAGCGATCACCAAGGTCGCCTGAATGTGCATGGATATGCAGCGCCGCGACGCGTCGCGCGCTTTGCATCGAATCACGTTACGGACAACTGTCGTCTGACTAGGTCTCGCCTTCGGCGGGATGAAATGATCGATGGTCGATCGCCTATCGGGTGGCATGGAATCCCTGGGAGTGTTTGACATGACCGATACCGCTGTGGACCAGGCCATCAAGGACCTGGGCGACAAGATCGCCGGCTTGACCCTCAAGCAGGCGGTGGACCTGAAGAACTACCTGAAGGAAGCCTACGGCCTGGAACCGGCCGCGGGCGGCGCCATGATGATGGCTGCCGCGCCCGCCGCCGCTGTCGTCGAAGAGAAGACCAGCTTCGACGTCGTGCTCACCGGAGCCGGCGACCAGAAGATCAAGGTCATCAAGGTCGTCCGCGAAGCCACGGGCCTGGGCCTCAAGGAAGCCAAGGACCTGGTGGACGGCGCTCCGAAGAACGTCAAGGAAGGCGTCTCCAAGGAAGAAGCCGAAGCCCTGGTCGAGAAGCTCAAGGAAGCCGGCGCGGCCGTCGAGATCAAGTAATCCCGGCACGCCCACGAGGATTGACTTCAAAACCGCCTCGCGCCCGGCGCGAGGCGGTTTTCTTTTTGGCGTATGCGGACGTGCAACGGGACGCGCGGGCAGTCTGCCCGCGGCTGGGAAAAAGCGACGCGCGCATCGCACACGATTTTGCGGCGAGGCCGCAGGACCGCCCGGCCTTCGCCCGTTTCACGCACTATGATCCCTCATCATGCGGTACGACTACGCCGCCTACAACGGCCAGCCTTTTCTTGCTCCCGACGACCTGTTTGCGTCGCCGCAGGTGGTCCAGTTCATCCTCATGCACGGCCAAAGCGCCCTGGACGCCATGCAACAGTTTGACGGCCAGCTCAAGGAACTCGTCGAACAGATGCTCGAAGCCGGCCTGCTCGAACGCGACCGCGAAACGGGCCAGCTTCGTTTGACGCCGAAAATGATTCAGGGCATCGAACACAAGGCGTTGCTCGAGATTTTCCAGGACCTCCGCGCCGGCGTGCGCGACGGCCACCTCACGCAGCGCACAGGCCGCGGCGACGAACCGGCCGACGGAACCCAGCCCTATCAGTTCGGCGATCCGACCAGCCAGATCGACCTGGTTGCCACGTTGCGCAACGCGCTGCGCCACGCGCCGGCGCACGGTGCGCCGCTGCCTTTGCATTTGGAATCCGGCGATTTCGAGCTGCATCAGACCGAAGGCCGGGCGGATACCGCCACGTGTCTGCTCATCGACCAGTCGGGATCCATGATGCGATTCGGCCGGTTTTACCAGGCCAAGCGCGTGACGCTGGGGCTGGCGTCGCTGATCCGCCGGCGATTCGCTTTGGACACGCTGGACCTCGTGGGTTTTCATTCGCTGGCCCAGCCGGTGCGGGAGGATCAGCTTCCCTTGCTGATGCCGCAGCCGGTGAGCATCCGCGACTGGGAGGTTCGGATGCGCATCCCGCTGACGGATGCGGTGGCGGATTCCTCGCGGATTCCGCTGCATTTCACGAACCTTCAGTTGGGCCTGCGCGAAGCCAGGCGGCTGCTCCAGCGTCGCGGTGCGGCAAACAAACAGATTTTCATCATCACGGACGGCCAGCCGACTGCTCACGTGGAACCCATGGCTGACGGATCGGAAATGCTCTACCTGTTGTATCCGCCGAGCGAGCGTACAGCCGACCTGACGCTGAAGGAGGCCTTGCGTTGCCGGCAGGCGGGCATCCGCATCGCCAGCTTCGCGCTCGTGGAGGATTACTGGGGCATGGAATGGGTCGGATTCATCCAGCAGCTTACCCGACTGGTCCACGGCATGGCATACTACTGTTCCAGCGATGATCTGACGTCGACGGTGGTGGAGAGTTACCTGACCGGCCGCAAGCGACGGCAGATCATTCCCGGGTAAAGGAACGGAAGCGGACATGGGTGACACGCAGGCGACGTCAACGGCTCGCGGCGAGCCTGGTGCTCTGGCGGTGCGGGGTTTCAGCCTGGGCGCATGGCAGACCAACTGCTACGTGGTTCACAGGCAGGGCGGGACGTCGTGCTGGATCGTGGATGCCGGGTATGAGCCTGGGCCGCTGATCGAGTATGTGCGGAGGACGAAGCTGACGCCGGCGCAGGTGGTGCTGACGCATGCGCATCTGGACCACATCGCGGGCCTGGCGGAGCTGCGTGAGCTATGGCCGGCGGTGCCGATCCGGGTGCATCCCGCCGAGACGGATTTCCTGACGGAGCCGGAGTTGAACCTGTCGGCGATGATCGCCGACCCGCTGATCGCCCCGGCCGCGACAGGCACGGTGAATCACGGCGATGTGCTGGAACTCGACGGCCTGCGTTTTGAAGTCCGACACACCCCCGGCCACAGCCCCGGCGGCGTCACGCTGGTGCAGCATGAAAACCATGTCGCCATCGCCGGCGACGTGCTGTTCGCCGGCTCCATCGGCCGGTACGACTTTCCCACGTCCCGTTTTGACGATCTGATGCGGAGCATCCGCGAGCAACTGATGACGTTGCCGGACGCCACCCGCGTGCTTCCGGGCCACGGACCCGCCACGACCATCGGCACGGAACGCGCGCACAATCCATACTGCAATCAGCGGCGATGAACAGGGGGGAAGTCGCGGCGCTACGAAAGCCGCGGCGAGGTAGCGCAACACATTACCCCACACGCGATCCATCGGGGCATCGACGCAAATCCCCACACAGAAGGGCTCACCCAGCACAAACTTGCTTGCGTCATAACAACAATGGATCAATTTCTCCCATGATTAAGACGCTGACTTCCGTGAAATCGGAAGTCCGATTAGGATTTCCTTGGCAAGTTTTTGGAGAATTGTGAATGCTGGATGTGTTTCTGGGTCTGATTCAACGCGCCCAGACAGGGGACAAACCCGCGCTGGCGGCGGTTTACGCGGCCTATGCGGATCGGTTGCGTTTGTACGTCACGAGAAGGCTACCCCGTGATTCCCGCACGGATGCCGAGGAAATTCTGCAGGACATTCAACTGAAACTGGTGGCGAAGATGACGTCATGCACCGCGTTGAGCGAAGCGGTGTTCGAGGGCTGGCTGTTTCGTCTGGCTGCGAACGTGATGGTGGATCATCTTCGGCGCAGACAGCGTTCGGTGAAGATCGACCCGTACGAGGAATCCGTGGACAGCCTGTATGCGATGGCGTTGGCGAAGGATTCGCCTTCACGTCAACTGGCGCGGAAGGAGCTGGTCAAGGCGATGGAGGAGTCCATCGCGCAGTTGCCGCCTTCGCTGGCGGTGGTGATCCAGCAGACTTATTTTGAAAGCGCGAGCCAGGAGGAGATATCACGCCGGCTTGGAATCACGGATCGGGCGCTGCGGATGCGATTGAACAAGGCCCGGTCAGAGTTGGGACGGATTCTGGGATCACGATCGCGGTTCATGTAGCGATGGATGAGCGTGAACAACAAATCGCGTCTGCGGTATGCGAGGTGATCGCCGGGGAAGCGGCTGGCCAGGGCTGGCCGATCGCTCGGATCGAGCAGCACTGGCCGGGTCTGGGCGACGCGATCGAACGGAAGCTCGTGGCTGCGCGGGGCATGATGGCGGTTTCGGCGTCGGCTTGCGCGCTGGCGGGTCCGTCATGTCCCGGGTATGAGCTGCTCAGTGAAATCGGCTGCGGCGGTCAGGCGGTCGTCTACCATGCCCGGCATCTGGCTACGGGGCGGGACGTGGCGCTGAAGATGCTGGCGATTCGGGCCGGCGATGACTCGATCCAGGTCCGCCGGCTGCAGCGCGAGGCGGCGATTCTCGCCAAGCTCAATCATCCGCACATTGTCAAGATCATCGACATCGGCACGGCCTCACAAGGCCGGATGTTTTTCGCCATGGACTACATCGAAGGGCGGAACCTGTACGTTCACGCCATGGCGTGGCGGCTGGACCATCCGCACAGCGAGACGGCGGCGCCGGAACTGCTGACGCTGTTCGCCAAGGTTTGCCGCGCGGTGCACGAGGCCCATCTGGCGGGGGTGATCCATCGGGATCTCAAGCCGGACAACATCCTTGTCGACGCGGCCGGCCAGCCTCGCCTGCTGGACTTCGGTCTGGCGATCGACCGGCTGGCGATGCATCCCGCCCTGACGCAGACGCTCGATGGTCTGGGCACGTTGCTCTGGTCCAGTCCCGAGCATCTGGCGGGTGACGCCAAACAGATCGACGCCCGCAGCGATGTGTACAGCCTGGGCGTGATGTTGTACCAGATATTGGCCGGCGAACTGCCGTATGACAAGGCATCGCCGAAGGCGATGCTGCGGCAACTGGTCAGTGCCGACTGGCCGCCGCTGAGCCGGATCGCTCAGGTCAGTCCCCGGGTGGACAAGGTGGTTCGCAAGGCATTGGCGGGCAGGCCGAAGGATCGATACGCCGACGCCGGATCGCTGGCCGATGCGGTGATGGAACTGGTGGCCAAGCCGCGGCTGCGCCAAGGTCGACGCCGACCCTATCGGCGGTGGGCAGCGTGGAGCCTGGTCATGGTGATGCTGCTGATCGCAGTCGGCTTCACCTGTCGCGCCATCTGGCAACGCATGATCGCTCCGCCGGCAATGTTCGTGGTTCCCGACCGCGCCATCAATTTCAGTGGTCATGCGTATTTACTCGTCTATTCCGATACCACATATCAGGATGCGTGCGAAAAAGCGGCCCGTATGGGCGGCCGGCTCGCACAGATCGATTCCACCGGTGAATTCCGGTTTCTTTTCGATGCCTGTGTCCTTCCGTTGCGGGGCAAACGCAACTCGCTGACCATCGGATCCTGGATCTCGGAACCGAAAGCGTCGGTGCCAATGACATGGAATATCCGTTCGTTTCTGGATTGGCCGACGGCGCATCAGATCACATTCGGCTCGGTGAAAGTGGTGCGCCGGACGATCAAGTCGCCGTTCATCATTGAATGGTCGAAGACGAATCCGCACTACCAGCCGCCATGGACCGGCGGAATCATCGTCGGCGATCGGGCATTCAAGCTGCTGGATTACCCGATGTCGTTCGCGGCAGCCCGGTCCAATTGCTCGCAGATCAGCGGGATCATGGCGGAGGTGGATTCCGTGGAATTGGCGGAAAAATTGCGGACTTTGGCGCCCAGCGGCCGGTACTGGGTGGGGGGGCATCCCGTCACGTCGGGCATCATCCAGCCCAGCGGCCACATCACGCCCTACGAAAACGTCGCCAGATTGTTTGCGTATCCGAAGCCGGTGGGCGATGCCTTGGTGTACATGGAAGGCCGTCTGTACACCGCTTCCGGCGTGATGGAAATGACCGACGGCTGCATTTGTGAATGGAATGCCACGATGCGGGAATGGCTTGACGGCGATTGATCGCCGGGGCCGGGATGTTACCCCTCATTCGAAATGGAAGAGTGTGACTGTATGACTGATCGAGTCGTCTCAATCGCTTTTCGAACAACTCCACGAAACTTCGATCGGGCTTTTACGCTCGTCGAAGTCGTGATTGTGATCACGATCAGTATCGTGCTTGTGTCCCTGTTGATGCCGGCGCTCAGCGAAGCCCGGGAGCGAGGGCGGGGGATTGTCTGTGCCAGCAAGATGCGGCATCTGCATGCCGTTGCCGTGTCGTACGGCCATGATCAAAAAGCGGTGTTGTCGGGGGTGTACTTCGAAAACATGTACTCCGCATATGTGGCGGGCAGGAATGACCCAATGTGGTATCGCAGAGTGTTTCAGCCTTGGTTCGTTGGCCCGGCCACGGTGGTTTTGGGCATGAAGCAGGGCTATTTGCCACGCAACAAGAATGTGGCGTGGTGCGATTCGATGACGATGGAAAGTTCGTATGCCCAAGACTACTGGGGCGACGTGACATATCCGTTCGACACATGGCGATGGTGCATGGTCGGCTCTCCGTATGCTTGGAACGGTTACGGGCTGGATTCCCTCCGGGTCATCACCAGCAACTGGGGACCGGGCATCTACCGGTGTGGCGGGGGTATTCCCCTGGCGTTATGGGATACGGCCAATCAGGCGTTCTTCATCACGGAATCCGAGCACAACGTGCGCATTTCGGACCCCGGCCTGCTGGATGGCGTGCAGACGCGTCGCATGGCGCGTCATCTGGGATCGCTGAACGTGCAGTTTGTCGACGGGCATCTGCAACTGATACCGCGCGACGACCTGTTTGTGAAGATGACGGACAAAACCTTCAACGCGCTGATTTGGTGAAGGCGTTGAGCATTGTGACGGACGATCACGCTTCGACCGATTCCCCGCCGCCCAACGCGACGATGTCGGCGGGAACGGGTTTGAGCCGGCCCTTGTGGTCCACGCAGGCCAGCGTGGTCTGGCCCGTGACCAGCAGTTCCTCGCCGCGGCGGATTTCATAGCTGTGCACGAGCTTCGCCCGCGTGCATTTGCTCACCCAGACATGCACGGTCAGCAGATCGTCGTACCGCGCGGATCGGCGGAAACGGATGCTCAGTTCCGCGACGACGAAGTAGTCGCCCTGACGTTCCATGTCCGCGTAGCAGTGGCCGGCCTGGCGCAGCAGTTCCGTGCGGGCCAGTTCCAGCCAGACGGCGTAGACGCTGTGATGCGCCACGCCCATGGGATCGCATTCGCCGTAGCGGACGCGGACCTGGGTTCGGCCTCGGATGGGTGTGCTTCCGGCATCGGTCGCGGCGGGGTCCGGATGAGCTGGAGTCTTCATGGCATAGGCTCCAGGAACCAGCCGGTGGACTTCTGTTCGTAGGATTCCAGCGGTTTGGCCGGCTGCCCGGTCAACCGGCTTACAGCCCAGCGGCAGGCGGCCTGGATCAGTTCCGAGGATTCGCCGCCTTTGCCGCCGATCTTATTGAGCAGGCCCAGATTGTTCTTGTCGCCCAGCCGGGCCAGTGTGACGACGGACATCACCCGCACGTCTTCCGACTCCGGCTGCATGCCCATGGCGTCCTGCAGACGTCCCACCAGCAGGGTGGCCAGATCGGACGGCGGGTTGGCGCGATCTGCCCATGCCTTGCCCATGGCCCAGATCGCGGCGACGCGGCCGGTTGGGCCGAACGGCGCGTTCTTGGGGATCAGCACCCGGCCGAGGCTTTCGCTTCTGACATCCTTGACCATGCCCAGAATCTGGAACATCTGCGCCAAGGCGGCATCAACCTCGACGGCGGTCTCGCCTGCCGGCCGGGTTTTGTCCGTGGATTTGAGCAGGGATTCAATCTGCCGTTTGGCCGGTTCGACGCCGGAGGCGGGATCGATCCATCGTACAGCGGCGGTGGCGGCGGTGCGGGTGAACAGCGGGCCGGTTTCCATCATCGCCGTCAGCGCGGGCAACGATTCCTTCAGATTCAGCTTGCCCGCCACCATGGCCGCTTCCTGCCGGGCCAGCGGATCGGCATGGCCGAGCGCCGTCCGCGTCGCCTTGGCCACGGCGTCCTTCGTCGCCGGCTTCTGGCCGAGTTCGATCAGCGCGTCCCGGGCGGTGTACCGCGTCCGCGGCACGGCATCGCCCAGACGATCCGCCAGCACGGCGACCGATTCCGCGTTGCCGATCGCCAGCGCCAGGTCCACCGTCAGCCGGCGCACTTCGGCGTCCGGATGATCGGAGAGTGTCATGAGCGAAGGCAGCGACGCCGCCGGCTCAGCCGCCAGCAGCACGCGCTCAGCGGCGGCGACCACGGCCGATTCCTTGTCCGTCAGACGGTTGGCCAGCAGGGCGATGGCTGCGTCGTCGCGATGGGATCGCAACATCCACACAGCCATCAGCCGCAGCTCGCGGGAATCGTCGTGTTGTGCCAGTTCCGTCGCCTGCGGGACCAGGCCCTCCACGGCGATCAGGCCCAGCGATTTCGCCGCCGTCAGCCGCAGCACGGCGGAAGTCCGTGCGTCCCGCACGAGTTTGCTCAGCAGTTCCGCGCTGCCCGCGTCGGCGCATTGTCCCAGGGATTCCAGGGCGGAAAGGCGGATCGCCCAACGTGTGGCGGCGGTCTCCGCACGCTGGCGCCACCGGGCGACGGCGGGGGCGTGTTTCCACCGGGCCAGGGCGGGATCGGTCGCCAGCACCAGGGCCAGGTCGTCGCCGGCGTTGGCGCTGTCCATCGCTTGCACATGATCCTTCGCATCCAGCCGGTCCAGCGCCTGCGCCGCAGCCAGGCGGACCAGCGGATGTTCCTTCTCGTCCGTCAGCCGATGAGCCAGCAGCGGAGCGCCCTTGGCGGCCGCATCCGGCATGCCCAGCGTACCGGCCTCCGCGATCGCCGCCGCTGCCTGACGTCGCGTGTCCGCGTCCGGCTGCGCCAACGCTTGCGTCCACAGGTCCATCAGCCTCGGATCAAACGTCGTCGTCGTCGCCGCCTTGGGCAGCGCCGGGTCCGCGTACATCGGCTGATCGATCAGCGACGAATCCGCCGCCCGCAGCGACGACGTCGCCAGCAGCACAAGCGATGCCACACAGCATTGCACCAGCGGCATTCGCCACTTGCGGCGTCGCGGCCCCCGGAAGTCGTCGCAACCGATTCGCCGCTTGCGGCGTCGCGGAATTCTGCATATTCCTTCCACGTTCATCCTCATTTCTCGCACGAACCTGACTCCCGCGGACCGGCTCCGATCCGATTACTGAGGCCTTGTCAGCCGCCACGTGCGCCAGACCAGCAGCGCCAGCGACGCCGCCGCGATCGCGCCTGTGATGTACCAGTTGAACGGAACCAGCGTGTAACTGACGAAGCCCGGCGCTTCGATCAGGCTCAGCGCGGCAGCCAGCGGGTTGAACATCAGCACCGTCTGCACGGTTTCGTGGGTGAACGGCGCGTCCTGGCCCACCCACGCCAGCATGGTCCCGGCGCAGAGCGTGATCAGCACGATGTAGCTGGCGACGGTGGCCGCGGCGGTGCGGCGGAAGAGACTGCTGATCGCCGCCGTCAGCAGCAGCGCCATCACGGCCGTCAGGCCCAGACACACCAGCGTGACGCTGATCTGCCTCGCCTGTTCCTTCTGGATGAAGATCAGCGTGGCGTAGGCGGGCATCGTCGCCAGCAGCATCAGCACCATGGTCCACGCGGCGCTGGCGAGTTTGCCTGTCACGATGGCGAATGCCGAGAGCGGGGTCATCTGGAGCAGTTCCCAGCCTCCGCTTTCGATTTCGCCGCTGATCACGCCGCTGGCCAGGCTCGGAGTCGCCAGCACGATCAGCGACATCTGCAGCAGCACGATGATCGCGCCGAGCGTCTGCACGTCCCAGCTCAGCGAGCTGACGGTGGTCAGCAGGATCAGGCCCAGCGAAAGGACCAGACACGCGCCGAACAGGCGGAGAATCCAGTGCGCCCGTCCGAACTTGCGGGTGCGGAATTCCTTGACCCGCACCGGATTGGTCCAGTTGCCGATCAGGCCCGTTCGCCGCTGGGGATCGAAGAACCAGAGAAACATGATGCGGCGGAAGACGCGGACGGAAAGCTGCTGCTCGTCGGTGATGCGGCCCTGGGCGCGGCTCTTGTCGAACATTTTGCGGTTGAACCGAGCGGCCGTCCACGCCGCGAACGCCACGGTGAGCGCGACGGAAATCGTCACGAACCGCACGGTCAGGTCCGCCTGCAGCGCCACGCCCTGGCTGCCGTAGCCGCCGTGGCCGAGCACTTCCATCATGGCGGAAATCGGCGACACCGCGCGAATCCACACGATCGCCTGCGCCGCGGTCCCGGTCGCCAGGCCCTGGAAAAACTGGTACGGCCCGAGCGTGACGATGCACAACAGCAGGATCGTGCCGTACGTCAATCGCAGCGCCGCGTCGGTCGTGGAGGCGTAGCTGCTGACCATCAGCCCCAGCGCGGCATACTGCAGCGCCACGAGGCCGAGGATGAGATAGACCTTGACCAGTTGCGTGGTCGTGATGCCGCCCATGACGTAGCACGCCGCGGCGGCGGGAAGGCTCAGGATCAGCAGCAGCAGCACGAAGCCGGTGACGCCGAGGAATTTGCCGATGTAGATCGACCACGGGTGCATCGGCGAATTGAGCAGCAGGGCGAGCGTGCCTTGCTGTTTTTCGCGGACGATGCTGGAGGCGGGAAACACCGGAGCCAGGAGAATCAGCCCCACGAGCATGCCGTAGCCGAAGAGCTGGAGCACCTGCTGGGCCTGGTGGCCGGAGTAGTCGGAACGGGCTTCGGTGGGCCAGCGGAGCACCACCAGCATGCCGAGTATGGCCACGAGCAGCACCTGGGCCGCCATGGCGCGGCGGGTCCGCAACATGCCGACCAGTTCGCGCTGGATGATGGGATTGGCGATGTTCACGTCAGTTCCTTCGGGTTCGAGGCATCCCATGGATTCGCGGCCCCCGGAAGGCGCCGCTCATTTGCGGGCGTCCACGCGGGTCTCTGGTCTTTATTCCGGCTCGGCTTCCACGATCGCGTCGTTCTGCTGGATGCGACGCAGCGCGCGCTGCAGCGGCGACGAAGCTTTCTCCACAGGCCCCGCGCCCTGCGGCTTGCGGCCCGTCACCGACAGGAACGCGTCTTCCAGGTCCTGCACCACTTCCCGGAACTGGGCGATGCCGAGCTTCATCTTCGTCAGCGCCGTCAGCAGCCGGGCCAGATCATCGTCGTTGCGGTTCGTGGTGAAGCGGACCATGGCTTCAGTGGCGTCGGCCACCACCTCGGCGTCTTCGCCCAGGCCGCGACGGATCAGGTCCGCCGTCTCCTTCACCTGCTCCGCGGTCAGCAGCAACACCTCGAACTGACGGCGCTGGCTGACCTGGCGCATGATCTCATCGAGCGAGCCGAACGCGCGCAGCTTGCCCTGCGTGATGATGGCCACGAGATTGCAGATCCGCGACAGTTCCGGAAGGATGTGGCTGGTGACGATCAGCGTTTTGCCCATGTCGGCCAGTTTGAGCAGAATCTGGCGCATTTCGATGCGGGCGTTGGGGTCCAGGCCGTTGGCCGGTTCATCGAGGATGATCACCTGCGGATCGTGCAGCAGCGTGCGTGCGATGGCGCATCGCTGTTTCATGCCGTGGGACAGGGCCTGGACGAAGCGGTCCTTCATGTAGGCGCAGCCGGCGATGTCCATCACTTCGTCGATGCGATGTTGCCGCTGTTTGCGGGGGATTTTGAACGCGGCTCCGAAGAAGTCCAGATATTCCCGCACCCGCATGTTGTCGTACGAGCCGAAGGTGTCGGGCATGTAGCCGACCAGACGCTTGATCTGCTTGGCCTGCTTCACGCAGTCGGCGCCGGCGATGGTCGCGGTTCCGCTGCTCGGACGGGCCAGGCCCACCAGAATCTTGATCGTCGTCGTCTTGCCCGCCCCGTTCGGCCCGATGAAGCCGAGAATCTGCCCGCGGTGCACGGTGATGCTCAACTCATCCAGCGCCGTGAACTCATTGAACTTCTTCGTCAGCTTCTCGGTTTGAACCACCACGTCAGTGCTCATGTCCGTCTCCGGTCAATGCTGTTTTAGCCGCGGATGAACGCAGATATACGCAGATGAATACAAAAACAGATCAGATCAGATCAGAGCAATTCAATGTCATGTTGATTGCATTTTCTTATCTGCGTTTATCTGCGTTCATCCGCGGCTAAAAAATCACTTCGCTTCCGCCGTTGCCGTCACATCCAGATCCATGCCGGTGATTTCCCACGGCACGTTGTCGCCGTCGCTGATGCGCAGGGTCAGTTGCAGCGCGCCGTGCTCGTCCAGTTTCACCGTGTCGGAAGGCTTGAGTTCCACCGACACCGGCCGCAGGGGGCGGTTGAATGCGGCCAGCACGTTGTTCTTGCCGTCGAGCACCTCCACCAGACGCGAAGGCGCGTGGATGTGGATCAGCAGCAAGGCGGAATCCAGCTTCAGCGGAACCAGCTCGCCCGGCACGGTGAACTGCAGCGGGGCCACGGCCCCCTGCGTCATCTGCCCGATCCACTGCTGATTCAGGTTGTTGAACACGGTCACGCTGCTGAAGGCCGAGTTGCGAACCGCGTCAATCCGGATCAGCGGCGAGGGAATCCGCAACTTCGTGCCGGGCTTGGGCGTTTCGATCCGCACCGGCACGGCCACCAGTCCCGTCTCCCGGCGCTCGGCCTGCTGAGGCAACGCGAAACCCAGGTCCATCGGTCGGGCCCACCACAGCAGCACCGGCTGCACGGGAAAGTGCGCACGATCGAATCCTGCCGGCGCCAGCAGCAGATCGCGGTACACCTGCTGCCGCATCGTCTGCGTGGCCGACAGCGACTGGCCCCCGATGAACTGTCCCGGCGGCAGGCGATCATCCGACGAACAAACGAACCGGCCGTCCCCGCGAGGTTTGACCACCAGCGAACCGTTCACGCCCGCCAGCACGGGATCCTCAAAACCCGGCATCGTCGGCCAATCCACCTGGCCCTCCACGCCTTTCTCGCCCACCGTCAGCGTCACCGTCGCAGGCTGGGGCAGCGGAGCGGCATGTTTCAACTCGCTCATCCGCACCGCGCCCGCCGGAAGCTGAAGGAAATCCCACGTCCAGCGATCCACATCGCTCCAGACCATGCGGAGCAGCCGGCCTTCCTGGCCCGTGCGATCGGGCCAGAGCACGCCGCCCGCCGTGGCGGACAAAGGCCCCACGCCGCCGGCCGGGCTGTACACGCCCACCAGGCCGGTGATCGTCGCCATCTGCTGCGAAGGAACCACCTCGATGAACTGCGCGTCGGCGATCGTCAGCGGCGTCAGGCCTCGATGTTTCACGCCCAGCGCCATCAGTCCCAGCGCCAGCACCACCGCCAGCCCCGCGCCCCACGCGGACAGCCATTCCAACTGGTTTTTACGCCAAAGCCACACGCCGCCAGCCAGCAAGGCCGCCACATATGCCGCCAGCAGACTCAGCACCGGACCACGCTGGAACACGCGGTAGCCGATCGCCTGATGAACCATCGGCGACCAGTTTTCCATCGTCAGGGCCGCCTTCATCCGGCGACGCGCGATCACGCGCACCACATCGTCCAGCGTGCCCAGTCCCGCATCCTGTTCCGCCGTCCACAGCCGCGGCGACAGGGTGGTTATCATCACCGTGCCCAGCCCGACCGGCATGTGGAACGCCGCCGGCCAGCCGCCGACCATGCGGTCCACGTCCACGCCGTCGGCTACGACCTGCGCCATCTCCACCGGATCGGGGAATCGCAGGCCCATCGGCGTCATCATGACCTGGTGAAACGCCGCTTCTCCCGCCGCGTTCCACAGGCCGAAGTCCACCTGAACCATGGCGGCATGCGCGGGAACGGGCACGGTCTGGGCAAACTCCGTGACGGCTTTGACCGTCGCCGCCGCGCCCAGCGCGATCGGGCTGCCCACCGGCTGACCGGCGTCGCTGATGAACTGGAACCGCGCCTTGGCGCCATGGTCTCCCGAGGCAGGAGCGGTCAGGGTTGCCGATGCCCGCACGGTCAGACGCACCTTGGACCAGAGCGGGTCGAGCTTGAACGACTGGCGCAGCGTGGCGTCGCCGGCGGCCTGGTCCCGTTTGACCGTGGTGAAGCCGGATTTGACCTCCACATGCTCCGCGCCGCCGCTAACGGTCCAGCCGGCGGGCCATGTTTCCTTGGCTTTGACCGTGCCCAGGCCGCCGCTGCCTATCACATCGCGCAGCACGACGCCGGTTCCCGGTTCGAGGTCGGTTTCCATTTTCCTCGTGCGGCCCACGGTCGCGCATCGGTAGTCGTCGCCGAGCAGATCGCGGGCGATCTCATCGCCCACGCGGTCGAGCAGGATCCACAGTCGGCCTCCGCTGGTCAGCCATTGCCGCAATGCCAGCTTCTGCGCGGCGTCGAGTTGCAACTCCGGATCGCTGAGGATCAGCAGGTCGATGCCCTGCCACGCGGCGGCGAACGGGGGAAGCTGTTGGCTGCGGAGGCCCGCCATGGCGGTGTCCTGCCCGCACAACGCCTTGACCGCGTGCGCCAGGTCGCTGCCCGACTCGTCGCCGCCGGACAGCGAGACGATCACCGGCGTCCGCTGCTCGGCCCGCATCAGGCCGTCTTCACGCGACAGCGTGCGCTCCGTCGCGCCCTGCGTGTCCAGCAGCAGGCTCTGAATCGGCACGCTCTGCGTTTTGCCCGGCATCTCCGGGGCGCGAAACGGAAGGTCCAGCCTGCGGACGCTGTGCGGCGGCAGCCACACCGTCCGCGCGAACTGCACATTGCCGATGTCCGTCGCTTTCGTGAAACTCACCGCCGCCAGTACCGTGTGCGCCTGCGCGTCCGGATTGGACGCCGTGACCTGCGTCATCCCCCATCGCTCGCCGGCGGCGAAACCGAACCCGGCGTTGGAGCCGGAGCTTTCCAGCTTCGGGTCCGCCCGCGATAAGGCCGGCATCGCCGCGATCATGCATATCACGATCAAGCACAATGACAGATGCTTCACGTTCTCACCTCACGGCCGACAGGATGAATCGAAACATGATACTGAACTGACCGTCCGCGTGCCCGGTGCAGCGCAACATTTTCACGGCTGTCGAGAATTGCGAACCGATGGCGCTCAAGTTTTCGCCGGTGCGTCATCGGACGACAAAGCGGCAATCGACGTGGGGCGTCGGCGGTAGTCGCCGCGGCTGAAGTGACGTTCCAGCCAGACGTACATGATGATGAAAAAGTACCGGCTGCCCATTTCGCGGATCTTCAGTTTCGCCAGTCCGGTGCGCCGGTTGCGCCAGGTGATGGGCATCGTGGCCCAGGTGTAGCCGCGGATGATCGCCTTCAGCGGCAGTTCGACGGTGAGATTGAAATGCGGTGCCAACAGCGGCCGGCATCCGTCGATGGCGGTGCGGCGATAGGCCTTGAACGCGTTGGTCGTGTCGTTCAGCCCGTGCGCGAACAGCACGCGGATCATCGTGTTGGCCAGACGGTTGAGCAGCCACTTGACGGTGGGATAGTCGATGACGCCGCCGCCGCGGACAAACCGGCTGCCGAAGACGCAGTCATAGCCTTCCCGCAGCTTGTTCCAATAGCGGACGACGTCGCGGCAGTCGTCGCTTTCGTCGGCCATCATGATGACCACGGCGTCGCCGCGGCTGTGATCCAGGCCGTGGATCACAGCCCGTCCGAAGCCGTGGTCCCCCGTGTTCCGCACCGGCTGCAATTCGGGCATCCGCCGCGCCAGCTCCGTAAGGCGCGCCCATGTTTCGTCCGTGCTGCCGTCGTCCACCACGACCACCTCGTGCGGAACCTTGTGCAGGGACAGTTCCAGATGCAGATGTTCGATGGTGGAGACGATGCAGTCCTGTTCGTTGCGCGCGGGGATGATGATGGAGAGCAGGGATAGGGGGGCAGCTTTGAGATCCGGTGAATGTCCACGCACTTGCGACATGCTGCCTCGCTCCTTTGCCTCTGCGGTCAGACGGTCATATCCAGCCATTGCGGGTGCTGCTGGGCGAAGTCGGCGATTTCCCGCAGGATATCGCCCAGGCTCGTGCGTGGCGACCAGCGCCAGTGCCGTTGAGCTTCGGTGCTGTCGAGGATAAGCCAGGGCACATCGAACCGCCTCATCTGCGGCGAGGCGGCGACGGTCATGTCGCCGAACCGCTGGCGGCACCATCGTGAAAGCTGGGCCAGCGACATGGCATGGTCCGCGCCGCCGGAGACGTTGATCACGCGCGGGGCGTCGTGGTCCGGCTTGTCCATCTGCATTTCCAGCAGCGACGCCAGATCGCGGGGATGCAGCGCGTCGCGGACCTGCCGGCCATGGCCTTCAAAGCCGATGTACCGCAGCGGCCGGCGCAGGAGCCAGGAACTGATCCAGTAGCTGAAGATGCCCTGCTGCGCGTGGCCGAACTGTCCCGCGCCCGCCATGACGCCGCAGCGGTTGACCCACACGGGCAGGCCGAACGTCTGGCCGTACTCCAGCGCCATCACCTCCGACGCACGCTTGGTCGCGCCGTAGAGCGACAGCGGCGGCCGCGTGGAGAACGTTTCGTCCACCCCGGCCGCGCTGACGCCGGAAGGCAGCGGCCGCGAGGCATCGAGCACGAATGCGTCGTCATGCACTTTCAACGGCAGCGACGCCAGCGGCTCGATGCCGTACACCCGGCTGGTGCTCAGCAGGATCAGCCCGGCCCGCGCGGAGCGGACATATTCCAGCAGATTCAGCGTGCCGACGAGATTGTGTTCCACCACCTGCCGGCTGTCGCTCTGGCCGTCAACGCCGGCGAGCACGCTGGGCTGCGCCGCGGCGTCGATCACCCAGTCCGCCGGCGGCAGGGCGGCCAGATCGCTGGCCAGCCTCAGATCGCCGTGGATGTGACGCACGCCCATCTGCTTCAGCTCCGTGCGATGCGATTCGCTGCCGGGCCGGCAGAGATTGTCGATGCCGACGATTTCAACGTCCTTTCCCGCCTCGCGCCAGCACCGCGCCAGGTTGAAGCCCACGAATCCGCAGATGCCGGTGATGAGGATGCGCATGGTCGGTTGAGCCTGCGAAATCAGTTCGAGGCCGAGGTTTTGCGCTGACGCCACATCGTCACGATGGATTCCATGATGCGGGGCAGCGGCCACTGGATGGACCAGTCGGGGTAATGGGTTCGTGCCTTGGTCAGATCGCTGTAGTAGCAGATGTGATCGCCGCGCCGCGCCTGATCGTGGTAGACATATTTCTGCGCTTGGCCGGTGATCGCGGCGACCTGCTCGAAGGCTTCGAGGATGGAGCAGGTGTTGTCCTTGCCGCCGCCGAGGTTGTAGACCTCGCCCTGCCGGGGGTTCTTGCGGAAAGCGTCGATGAACGCCGCGACGTCCGCCGCGTGCAGGTTGTCCCGCACCTGCTTGCCCTTGTAGCCGTGGACGCGGTACTCCAGGCCTTCGATGTTGCACTTGACGAGGTAGCTGAGGAATCCGTGCAGTTCCACGCCGCTGTGGCACGGGCCGGTAAGGCATCCGCCGCGCAGGCAGCAGGTGTGCAGTCCGAAGTATCGGCCATATTCCTGCGTGATCAGGTCCGCCGCGGCCTTGGATGCCCCGAACAGCGAATGCAGGCACTGATCGATCGACAGCGATTCCGATATCCCCTGGGCAAACGCGGCGTCGGCGTATTCCCATCGCGTGGCCTGTTCCACCAGCGGGATGTTGTTCGGCTGATCGCCGTAGACCTTGTTGGTGGACATCAGGACAAACGGCGTGTCCGCGCAGTGTTGTCGCACGGCTTCGAGCAGATTGAGCGTGCCGCCGGCATTGGTGTCGAAATCGTCGAAGGGGATTTTGGCCGCCAGGTCATGCGAAGGCTGCGCGGCGGTATGCACCAGCAGCGCGGGCTTGAGGCGTTTGACCAGCGCCATCACGCCGGCCCGGTCGCGGACGTCCAGTTCGTGGTGCTCGAACCGTTCCAGTTGCCGCTGCAGGCGATGCTGGTTCCACCGTGTGTCGCCGTCGGGGCCGAAGAAGGCTGCCCGCTGGTTGTTGTCCACGCCGTGGATGCGGAAGCCGAGGTTGTGGAAATGCATGCAGACTTCGGAGCCGATCAGGCCCGACGAACCCGTGACCAGCACATCGTTGCCGCTCATGAGAGGATTCCGAACGCCGCGACATTGACCGCGAGCAACAGCGTAGCGGTGTCCGGGAATCGTCACAACTGTTTTTTCGGCCGCGGGCAAACTGCCCGCGCGTCTTGTTTCGCTGCGTCAACGATCACGGAATGCCCGCGCCCGCCACGGCCGGCCCGGAGATGGCGAACAGTTCCATGCCGGGACGACGCTGTCGGCGGCCGCGGACGATCAGGCCAGGCCTGCCCATGCTTTGGCCGCCCGTCTGCCTGTTGTCCGGATTGCGATAGCCGATCCGCACCAGCCGGCGGGGTTGATCGGTCACATTGATGTGCGAGCCGTGGATCGTGTGAATGTTGAAGCAGACCACATCGCCGCGCTTCGCCGGCACCGCCACGGTGTCGGCCAGACGGTACTGGTCCGTCGGCAGGTGCGGCGTGCAGGGTTGATCCGTCTCCGGATCGCGCGTGATGTGCTCCAGTACGCCCTGTTTGTGCGAGCCGGCGAGAAAGCGGATTTCACCGTTGTCGTGGCATGTGTCGTCCAGATGCACCAGCACGTCCACGTACCGGCCATCCTGATGCTCGTAGAACGCCCAGTCCTGATGCATCGGGAACGGATGTCCCGCTTCCGGCGGCTTGACGTGCATCGTGCTGTGATGCAGCTCCACCACAGGCCCCAGCAGGTCCGACATCGCCTCGGTCAGCTTCGGATGCGTCACCGCTTCCATCCACGACTGGGCGTAAAAATAGAGATCGTGCATGGCGATCAGCTTCGACGCCTTTTCCGTCGCGGCATCCATGTACTTGCGCCGCCAAGGCCCGGTCCAGCCCTGCGTCTTGACCGCCCAACTGTCCATCATCCAGTTGAGGTCCTCGGACATCTGATCGACCTGTTGCGGCGTGAAGACCTGCGGGATGTGCAGATAGCCGTTGTCCTCGTAGAAGTCGATCTGCTGCTGGGTCAACATGGCGACGCTCCTGAAATGTGGAATGTTTGGTGGCTGATCTTGCTTTCCAGACACGATAGGAACGCGCCGTCGGAAAAACGATGGTAAACAAGTGCGATCACCGGACAAGCGATTTCACTTTTCGGACATGGTAGGGACGAAATGCGTGCCACCCTCGATCCGCCACGTTGAGGGCGACGCGCCGAGCCGGCGCTTGAACAGCGTGGTGAAGTAGCTGAGGTTGGGGTATCCGCACGCCACGGCGACCTCCTTGACCGAGCGCGTCGGATCCCGCAGCAGCCGGCAGGCCAGATCGAGGCGAAGCTGGGCGAGGCAGGCCACGACGGTGCAGCCGCGGACTTCGTGGAACAGCCGGGTCAGGTGACGTTCGGACAGACTGACCTGTTCGGCGATCCGGCGGACGCAAAGGTCGCGCGCGAGGTTGTCCTGCATGTACCGGCAGGCGGCGGCGACGACCCGTTCGTGGCTGTCCACCAGCACGGCAGCCATGGGTTCGCCCGCCAACTCGCCCTCGGTCAGCGCCCGCGCGGTTTCAATGATCAGACGCTGCGCCAGACCTTCCACCACGGGACGCCAGCCGGGACGGCGTTGCGTGCTTTCGCGCTGCAGCGCCATCAGCAGCGGTTCCAGTTCATCGCGGCAGGGTCCGATCCACACCCGCCCAGCCGTGTAGGCCTGCATCAGATCGTCCAGCGCCGAGGCTGCGCCTTCACGCTGGCCGAGGGCCGTCAACGTGTGGCTCCAGAAGTAGATGCCCATCGGCTTGCGGCGCGAGCAGACGATTTCATGCACATAGCCGGGCCGGGCGATGAAGACATCGCCGGCGCCGACGACGCGGTCCTGGCCGTCGATGGTGAACCGGCCTTCGCCGGCGTAGACGTAACACAGTTCAAAAAACGAATGTTCGTGCAGGTAGTTCCGCCACCACTTCGGCTCGTAAAAACCCCAGTAGAGAAACTGCCCCGTGAATCGGCCCAGCGACACCGACAGCGGCACGTCCCAGAGTTGAACCGGCTGATGCAGCGGTGGACGGCGGGGCATGGGCGGTTTCCCCTCAGCGCAGGGCGCGACGCTGAATCGCCATCAGCTTGCGGATGCCCGACGTCGCCAGCGTGAGCATGGCGTCGAGCTGTTTCCGCGAAAACGGGCGATGCTCGGCGGTGCCCTGCACTTCCACGAACTGGCCGCGGTGGGTCATGGCGACGTTGAGGTCCACCTCCGCGGCAACGTCGAGGGCGTAGTCGAGGTCCAGGCGAACGATGCCGTCGATGACGCCGACGCTGACGGCGGCGACGGGACCGACGATCGGGTCTCGCTCGATCCAGCCGAGCTTGCGGGCATGGCGCAGGGCCAGCGCCAGCGCGACGTAGCCGCCGGTGATCGCGGCGGTGCGGGTTCCGCCGTCGGCGCAGATGACGTCGCAGTCGATGTTGAGGGTGACGCCGGGCATCTTGTTCAGGTCGATCGCCGCCCGCAGCGCCCGGCCGATCAGGCGCTGAATCTCCGTGGCGCGGCTGTCGGCTCCGCGCTTCTTCCGCTGCGGCGTGCTGGCGGGCAGCATGGCGTACTCCGCGGTGACCCAGCCCTGCTTCGGAGCTTCGCCGGGCTTGGGCGCCAGCCACGGCGGCAGCTCACGCGACACGCCGGCGGTGCAGGCCACGCGGGTGTTGCCCGCGGAGATCAGCACCGAGCCGGGCGCGGCCGAGGGAAAGGGTTCAATCGTCACGGGACGCAGTTGGGTGGGACGGCGTGTGGTCATGCGGTGTTTGGTAACAGAGCGGGGAGGGCGCGACAAGTCGCGGCGCTTCGTATGGGACAACAAAATGCCCTACAATGCGTCTTTTCCCGCCGATTCACTGAGGAAGATTTCATCATGAGCAACGCCAAGGGACCCGTGGTTTTGATTGTCCGCGACGGCTGGGGCCGCAACCCCAACCCGGAACACGACACGTTCAACGCCGTGAAGCTCGGCAAGACGCCGGTGTGCGACGACCTGCTCAAATCGTATCCCTGGACGCTGATCCGCACCTCCGGCGAAGACGTGGGATTGCCCGACGGCACGATGGGCAACAGCGAAGTGGGGCACCAGAACCTCGGCGCGGGCCGGGTGGTGTACCAGGACAGCGTGCGCATCACCGTGGCCATCCGCAACGGCGAGTTCTTCAGCAATCCCGTCCTCGTCGCCGCCGCCAGGCGGGCCAGGGAGCGGGGCAAGAGCATGCACCTGTTCTGCCTCTGCTCCGACGCCGGCGTCCATTCGCTGCTGGACCACCTGTACGGCTGCGTGGAACTGTGCAAAAAACAGGGCCTTTCCCGCGTGTTTATCCACGCCTTCATGGACGGCCGGGACACCGGACCCTACACCGGCAAGGGCTTTCTTCAGCATGTCAACGCGAAACTGAAAGAGATCGGCATCGGCAAGATCGCCAGCGTCATCGGTCGGTACTACGCCATGGACCGCGACAATCGCTGGGAACGCGTGCAGAAGGCGTACGACCTGTTCACCGGCCGCGGCGATGCACCGATGGTCTTCGCTGATGCCGACAGTGCCGTGCAGGCCTACTACGACCAGCCGACCAACACCAGCCAGCAGGGCGATGAGTTCATCACGCCCCGCGTGATCGGCGACGACTGGAAACAGACCCGCGTCAGCGACGGCGATTCCGTCATCTTCGTCAACTTCCGCGGCGACAGGCCGCGCGAAATCACCCGCGCGTTCCGCATGGATACGTTTGAAGGCGCGGTCAAGCCCAGCCCCGACTCCGGCCGCAAGGGTTTTGATCGCGGGCCGAAGCTCGATCTCGCCTATGTCACCATGACCGCCTACGACGCATCGCTGGGCGACATGGTGCAGGTGGCGTATTCCAAGCCGGCGAAAATGAAGGATATTGCCGGGGAATATCTGAGCAACCTGGGCCTGACGCAGTTCCGCTGCGCGGAGACGGAGAAGTTTCCACATGTGACGTTTTTCTTCAACGACTACCGCGAGGAGCCGTTCCCCGGCGAGGGTCGCCAGATGGCGCAGTCGCCGAAGGTGGCGACCTACGACCTTAAGCCGGAGATGAGCGCGTTCGAGATCGCCGACATCGTGACGGCAAGGCTCAAGGCAGCCGACTGCGAGTCGTTCATCCTCGTCAACTTCGCCAACGGCGACATGGTGGGCCACACCGGCAAGCTCGACGCCGCGATCAAAGCGGTGGAAGCGGTGGACACCTGCGTGGGCAAACTGGTGGAAGCAACCCTGGCGCGTGGCGGCAAGCTGGTGGTGACAGCCGACCACGGCAACGCCGAGCAGATGTGGGACCCCGCCAACAACTGCCCGCACACCGCGCACACGACGTACACGGTGGAGTGCATCGTGGTCGATCCGTCCCGCAAGAAGGACGCCACGGGTTCGCCGGACAAGGCCAGCCCCGCGCTGCGCACGGATGGCCGGCTGGCGGATGTGCTGCCGACCTGCCTTGACCTGCTGGGCCTGAAGACTCCCGACGCGATGGAAGGCAAGTCGCTGCTGGGCAAATGACGACACGCTGAGCGACATCCATGGAGATAGGTGGTGAGCTGCCGCATGTCGCGGCGGACGTGGTTGCACTTCGGACACGCCGCGACACGCGGCGGCTCGCGGTGATGCCAGGGTTGCCCCCCCCGGAAAATTGGCAGCCCCATGGCGCCATGTGAAAAAGGTCTTGACATGGATATTAAAGATATTACACTTATTCAAGATATTCATGAGCACACTCCTCGACCAGCTTGAACTTGATCCGATGGTGCTGCCCAATCAGCAGATCACCCGATTTGTCAGGGACTTAATCAAATCGGGCAAGCTGGAGGCGGGCAGTCGGATACCCCCGACGAGTCAGCTTGCGAGGCAGTGGAGGACGCATGTGCCAGTGGTGCATGGGGCGATGAGCCAGCTCATGAAGGAGGGTTTGCTGGCGCGGAGGCCGGGCAAGGGAACCTACGTTCTGGCGCAGGAGGAAAAGCTCAGCCGGGTGGCGATCTACATGATGGGCGAACAGGCGGGTGTGACCGGCACGCTGGCCACGGCCTTGCTCGCGGAATTGCAGAAGGTGATGCGGGAGCAGGACATCGACCCGGACATCTGGTTCGACTCTCGACCACGAGCGGAGCGGGACACGGTCTGGCCCGCGCTGGCCCAGGCGGTGCAGAGCCGGCAGGTGGATGCGGTGATTCTTCCCCAAGCCTCGCCCGCCATTGTCGACTGGATCGCACGTCTGAACATTCCCTACGCCGTCTACGGATGCAGCCACCATCCGCACAGCGTCAGCGAGGATCGGCATCTGATCGCCGAACTGCCGCTGCGGGGCCTGAAGGATCAGGGTTGTTCCTCCGTCGGCCTGATCACCGGCATGCACCCGGACACCAAGCCCAACTGGCAGGACAAGGTGCATGGTTCGTGGGAATTTCACGAGCATTTTCACACAATCGCCCGGCAACTGGCGCTGGAAGTTCGTCCGCGGTGGGTGTTCCATCCTCCGTATCCCGAGCATGTGAAGCTCGTGGAGAGCGCGGAAGTATTTGGCTATGAGTCGTTTCACCGGCTCTGGGCGCAGGCTGACCGTCCGCAGGGGCTGGTCATCACCGACAACGTCATGGCCCAAGGCGTGATCAAGGCGATGCTGGAGCTGCAGGTGCAGATTCCCGGCGAACTGAAAATCGTCAGCGCCAGGCAGTCGGCATACGAGTTGTTTGCTCCGATGCCGATTTCGCACCTGGTCATCAACGACGCGGAGGCGGCACGGATGCTGATGCTGCAGATTCGCAGGCAATTTGAGGGCGAAACCTGCAAGATGATCCATGTGGCGCCCGCGTTGGTCATGGCGCGCCCGCGGCCTTGCGGCAAAGGAATCGAAGTCGGCGGCGAACTGGTCGAACAATCGACATGATCGGCGACGATGCCGCGATGGTGCGCGGTGATCGGCCGTGGTTGGATGGTCACGCAGTCATTGACATTGATCCACATTGGAGCCACGCCATGAAATGCAGCAACCTCCCGCGATCAGGGAACTTCAAGGGTTTCACGCTCATCGAGCTTCTCGTCGTCATTTCCATTATCGCGTTGCTGATCTCCATTCTGCTGCCGGCGTTGAGCAAGGCCCGTGAAGCCGGCCGCGCCGCCGCCTGTCAGAGCAATCTCCGGCAGTGGCAGGTGTCGGCACTGTGTTACATCAATGACCTGAGCAAGGGTTTCATCCCGCCGGGCCGGGACTACATGTCCGACCTGTGGGGCGCGTGGATGATGCTCTGGCGTTCACGTTACGGGGTGGACCCCGGCACGGGCTTGTTCTCCTGCCCTTCCGATCGGACGATGGAATATCGCCTGGATTACTATGACTACAGCTTCACGTGGAACCATGCCGGAACCCAGCCTTACAACCGAAGCTATCTTTGGAACTACTACACGGGTTTCCGGCATTACTCCGGCATGATTTACAATTTCAAAAACATGAACACGCTGTTCAAGCCGTCGAAAGACCTGCTGATCTGGTGCAGCGACTGGCTGCCCAACGCGAGCTATCCCGCTCTGCCGCCCGGCGGAGACGAGTACTACAACGGCGCCCGGGAAAGCTACTACATCCGCACCGGCATGGAGACGATCAATCCGCTGCTCCACAACGATACCTGCAACGCCTCGTTCCTCGATGGCCACGTGCAGCGCGTCAGCCGGCAGGTTTACATGACGGAAATCGAAGGCCGGGGCGACTGGAACTGAACGTCCGACAAGCGATCCTCAAGCTCTTTGTGAATGGAAGGAATGACTCATCATGCGTCATGGGATGCTTATTGGCTTGATCCTGGCGGCAATGCTGACCAGCTTTGTCCAGGCGGCGGAGGATCGCGTGTCGGAATCCATGTCACCATCGCCTGTTGGTTACGCCATCGAGCGTACATTCGCCCGCGGCGTGTACTGGCCTTGGGAAATGACGGCCGGCAACGCCAGGCTCGCAGGCAAGGAGATGTGGGCCTTCGTCGATGACATGCTGGCGATGCTGCACGACAAGTGGAACGTGAACGTGGTCTGGCTCGTCAACGGCCCGGACGATCCGGCGCGATTCTGCGAGCTGGCGGCCAGGCACGACATCCTGGCGTGCTGCCCGCCATTTGAGATGCAACACGCCTGCGTCTGGGGCATGCCGCTGGATGCGGACCTGGCCAAATCCGCGAAGCTGGTGGCCGACAAGTTCCGGAACACGACGGGCCTTGGCGCGTATGTGCTGGAAGATGAGCCGCGCAGCTATGAAGCGCAGCAGCAGGATGTGTACCGCCGGTTTCTCGCCCAGGCCGATCCCACCCGGCCTGCCCTCATCGTGAGCATGGTCGGCGATCTGGAAACCTACATGCGGCAGACCGGTTTTCCAGTGCTCTGCACCGATGCCTACATGTTCGGCGGCCCCGGCTGCACCACCATTCCGAATCCCGCTTCCGCATCCATGTCGGCGTATCGCGGCGCGGTGGCGGCCCTGGTCGAGATGGCCGGCAGGTACGGCAAAACGCCGTGGATCATGCCCCAGTCTTATGGCTCCATGCCCCACGGTCCTTGGTGGTATGACGAACAGGGGCATATCGTTCTGGAGCCGCAGTCCTACATGCAGTTCCGGATGCCCACCATCGCGGAGATGCACTGGCAGACGTGGGAAGCGGTCCGCGCCGGCTGCCGGGGCGTGGTCTACTTCCACTTCCTGGCTCCGGACAATCCATGGACACCCGAGCGGGGACCGATGCCCGAAGGCATGGCCGGCGCTCAGGCTTACGGGAAAGCCATCGAAGCGCCCATGGTCAAACAGCGCGTGAACACCGGCCAGCCCGCCAGCCTGATGCTGCCCGGCGACAAACCTTCCGCGCACGGCCAGGCCATGGGCGAGGACTTCACCTTTCTCGCCACGCAGGATCATCTCCTGGCCAACTGGCGGATCGCCGATATGCCGGTGGCGTTCGCCGATGCTCCCGCCTCGGTCCAGACGTTTGAACTGCCCGGCGATCCGGCCACGCGCTACGTGGTCGTCGTCAACGATGATGTCCAGACCGCGCAAACGCTGAAGATCGCCTTCCTGCCGAATGTCGTTTCCGTGCGGAATCTGCGCGACGGCAGCACGCCGGCGCTTGCCGGGCTGACGATGGGCAATACGGAACTGATGTCAGGCGATCTGATGCTCGGTCCCGGACAAGGCACGATCCTGCAGGCGTCCTTTCAGGGCGGCTGGCCGGGACTGTGTCTGTACCAGGAGGACTTTTCGCAGACCAATCTGACCGTCACGCTGGAGCACGCGGATTGGGTTCTGGAACCCCGTCCGTTCAACATGGGATCGGGCTGGTCGGTGCGCAAGAGCCATGCGCCGCTCAAACAGGGCAAGATCACGCTGGAGCGGCTGTCGAATGCGACCGCGACGCCGGCGCTGCGCACCACCTTGGCCGGCGCGATGGATCAGGCAGCCAGAGGGCAGGCCCACGTGTATCTGCATGTTGAAGGCGATTTCCCCAGGCCCGAATCCCTCGTCGTCAACTTCCTCGACGCGGAGGGCAAAGGCGGATGGAACAAGGCGAACAACTACGCGATGCCCACGCTCGTGCCTTCGCAGACCCGGAAAATCGAGATGGAGATACGGGACGGCGCTGCTGTGCGCCGCGTGTCGCTGTGGCGCATCCCGGCCTCGCCTGCATCGACGACTCAACCATAAGGCGATCTCCGTCTCATCGGGTCTGCCCAATTTCCCGGGGGGGTATCGACACTGAATCCCGTTGATCGTGGTTCCTGGACATGTCCCAGACCGCGGTCGCCGCTTGGGGGCCGGCCGCGTCAGGGATGGTTGGCCGCGGGCTTGTTCCTCGATGCCGACTTGCCCGTGGCGAACAACCAACAGGCGGTAAACCACCCCGTCAGCGGCGTGCGCGACCTGTCGAAGATCGTGCCCGCAGTCACCGAACTGCGGTCGCCGCCCCCAGAGCATATGAACCGACCATCGCCCAGCCGCCAGCCCGCCTTGTGGCCACACCCCGGACAGATGAAGCCGGCAGGCCATCGCAGCCGCTCCAAGTAATCCAAGCAGTCTGCATCGCTGCCAAACCACGCATGGAACTCACCCAGAAACCTCGGATCGTGGGCATCGGCACGCGGATTATCCATCTCATCAGCTTACTCCGGTTAGATGGATACCCCATAGACCGGATTTTTTCGTTTCGTCATCCGGGTTTGGACATTCGTCATTTCCCCTCGTACAACTCCTGAGCCATCTGCGCCGGCCTTGGCCAAGGTGGGTTGGGGATGTCGGCCGACTTGCATTCTGAGGCTGGTGAGGTAGAAAGCGACGTCTGCCGACCGAGCGGGTCGGCGCCATTTTCCCGTGAAAACGAAAGTGAGTCTGAGATGCGTAAGGTGCGTGTGGGTCTGATTGGTTGCGGAGTGATCGGCCGGCAACATGCGGCGGCCGCGGGTCGCAGCGAGTGTGCCGAGTTCGCCGGCGTGACGGATGTCCGCGGGGAAGCGGCGATGGAAGTGGCACGGCAGCACCAGGCGGCCAAGGTGTACGACAGCGCAGCGGCGATGCTGGCGGACCGGAACATCGACGCGGTGGTGCTGGCGTTGCCGGCGAATCTGCGGTGCGATCTGGCGGTCGAGTCGCTCAAGGCGGGCAAGCATGTGCTGCTGGAGAAGCCGGTGGCGCGCAACATGGCGGAAGTGCGACGGATTCAGCAGGCTCAGGGCGATCGCGTGGTGGCCTGCTGCAGTTGCCGGTTCAGCGGGTATGCCTCGTCCAGGGCGGCGGCGCAGGTCGTCGCCCGCGGCGATCTGGGCAGGCTGCGCGTGGTGCGATTCCGCGGCATGGGGCACGACCGGGGCAAGCCCGCGAACAATCCCCCCGCCTGGCGCGTCAGCCACGAACTCAACGGCGGCGGCATCTTCGTCAACTGGGGCTGCTACGACCTGGACTACATCATGGGCGTCACCGGATGGAACCTTCGTCCACGGCTGGCGCTGGCGCAGTGCTGGGGGCCAGCCCCGCATCTGCCGGGACGTGTCGCGCCGGGGTCCGACGCCGAAACCCACGCCATCGCCCTGGTCCTCTGTGACGACGGCATCGTCCTGAGCATGGAACGTTGCGAGTTCGGCTCCCTGACCGCGCAGACCGAATGGCAGATCGTCGGCGATCGCGGCTCGCTGCGGCTGGACATGGTCAATGCCGAGGGCAGGCAGATGATTCTCGATCAGAATCACGAGACGGAGCCGATGAAATCATCCGTCATCTGGTCGCAGCCTGAAAACAATGCCGATCAGCATCTTCATCCGCTGCAGGATTTCACACGGGCGATCGCCACCGGCGACAAGCCGCTGACTTCGCTGGATCGCGCCGCGGTGATGCAGAAAATCACCGACGCGGTGTACGAATCCGCACGAACAGGCCAGGCGGTGGCCATCGACTGAGCGATGCCGGCTCCGGCCGATGATGATTTCCGCACGTTGACGACACGCGCCGGGTGATGCTTCGTGGAAAGGCCGCGACGATATGAGCGACAATGCCCGCCGATTCGTGCCTGACGATCTGGACGCCGGCGACTTCGACCGGCTTCAGCCCTGGTTTGACCAGTTGCTGGCCCGGCCTCTTCCCGACGTCCCGGCCGTGCAGCAGTGGCTCGACGACGCCTCGCAACTGGCGGAGGTCATCAGCGAGTACGGCTCACGCCGGCAGATCGAACACAGTTGCCACACCGACGACGCGGAAATCGAAAAGCGGTACATGGATTTCGTCGAGCACGTGGCGCCTCGGATCAAGCCGCTGGAGTTCCGGCTGGCGAAGAAGCTGCTGGAAACGCCGTCCGCGGCCTCGTTGCCGGCTGATCGCCATGAAATGCTCCTGCGCCAGTGGCGCGCGGATGTGGAACTCTACCGCGACGCCAACGTGCCGCTGCAGACGGAAGTGACCAAGCTGACCACGCAGTACGGCAAGCTCTGCGGCGCGATGACCGTGGAATTCCACGGCAAAACGTGGACGCTCCAGCAACTGGCCCGCTTCCTCGAAGACCCGGACCGCTCGCTTCGGCAGGAAGCCTGGACGCTCAGCAGCCAGCGCCGGCTCAAGGATCGCCAGGCGATCGATGAGATTTTCGATCAGCTCATGACCATCCGTTCGCGCATCGCCGCCAACGCCGATATGCCGGATTACCGGGCGTATGTCTGGAAATCGCACTACCGCGAAGACTACACCCCGGCGGACTGCAAGCGGTTCGGCGACGCCATCGCGGAAGTCTGCCTGCCGGTCGTGGGCCGGATGCAGCGTCAGCGGAAGCAATCGCTGGGCGTGGAGGCGCTGCGGCCCTGGGATTTGTCGGTGGATGTGCTGGGCCGCGCTTCGCTGCAGCCGTTCCCTTCGGACGACGCGCTGGCGATGCTCGGCGGCGTGGGCAGCATCTTCCAGCGTCTGTCGCCGGAGCTGGGTTCGATGTTCGGCCAGATGAAGCCGGGACGGAATCTCGATCTCGATAGCCGGCTGGGCAAGCGGCCGGGCGGATTTCAAAGCTCGCTGGAAGTGGTCAAGGAGCCGTTCATCTTCATGAACGCCGCCGGGCTGCATCACGATGTGGAAACCATGCTCCATGAAGCGGGCCACGCGTTCCACTACATGGATGCCCGGTCGATTCCGCTGGTGTTTCTGCGTCACGCGCCGCTGGAGTTCTGCGAAGTCGCCAGCATGTCGATGGAACTGCTGGGGTCCGGCCATCTGGACGTGTTCTACAACGAACAGGACGCAGGCCGCGCCAGACGGAAGCAGATGGAAAGCATCGTCGGCCTGTTGCCGTGGATCGCCACGATCGACGGATTCCAGCACTGGCTGTACGAAAATCCGAATCACACCTCAGCGCGGCGCACGCAGGCGTGGGAGTCGATTTTCAGCCGGTTCAGCAGCCATGAAGTGGACTGGACGGGCTGCGAAGACGCGCGGGCCGCGCGCTGGCACGCGCAGCTCCATATCTTCCACTATCCGTTCTACTACGTGGAATACGGCATCGCGCAGCTCGGCGCATTGCAGGTCTGGCAGCAATTTCGCAAGGATCCACGGGACGCCATCCGCAAGCTCCGCCGCGCGTTCGCCCTTGGCGGAACCCGCCCGCTGCCGGAACTGTTCGACGCCGCCGGCATCCGCTTCGACTTCTCCGCCGCCACGCTGGAGCCGCTGATGCAAATGGTCCGCGATGAACTGGAACAGCTTCCGGTGTGAAGCAATTTAGCCCTGGCGCGGCATAGCCGCAACCCAAGTGAAAAAGGACGGCAGGGCAAACGCATATGGATCATGACCAGTACGTGGGATCGGCCAAGGTCCGCAAGGATGAACTGGCCGCCGACATCGCCCGCCGGGACGGGATCACCCAAGGCCTGGTCTGCGTCGAGCCGTGCATGAGCTTCGATTTGCACAAGGACCGCGCCAGTCGCAAGCTGGTCCTGGTCCTGGTCCTGGTCCCGGCCCGGCGCAAGTGCCGGTTCTTCGAATACAGATAAGAATCAACAGCCAAGACCCCGCGGAAGCTCTGAGTACAGAGCATCCGCGGGCTTTGGTTTGTTATCAACATCAATCTGATTCCGCTCTGGTCTTATCCGCGTTCATCCGCGGCTAAATCGCTTTTCCCCGGCAGGGCGAGGGTGAATTCGGTGCCGCGGCCGGGTTCGGAGATGCAGGTCATCGTGCCGCCGTGTTCTTCGATGATGC
>JADLAP010000099.1 GCA_020848195.1 Phycisphaeraceae bacterium | reverse complement strand
GGGCAAAACGTGATCGAACGACGTACCCTCACCCATCCTCTCCCTGAAAGGGAGAGGGGCAAAAGCCACATGCGTTCGCCCTGACGCTGATCCCTGTTTGGTTGCAGTTGTCGCCGGGGCAGGTACAATCTTTCTTTCGGTCGCGGTGGGCCAGCGGCGGCCGGGGAAGGTTCGGCCAAGGTGGCCGGCTTTCCATGCATTTCACGATGTGCAGGCCGATTCGCGGCCTCGGCCTTTTTCGCACCACCCAAGCGCCCTGGCGCGGGTCCGTCGGCGTTGAAAGACGCCGCGCTGGCTGACGAATCCGCCGGTGTCGCTGCCTCCTCCCTGGAAGGAGTTCTCCGCATGGCTTCTCTTGTCAAGGATCTGGTCGATTCGGGCATTCACTTTGGCCACCGCGCCACGCACTGGAACCCGAAGATGTCCCCCTTCATCTTCGGCAAGCGCAACCGCATTCACATCATTGACGTGAAGGCGACCATCAAGGGTCTGCTGCTGGCGCGGAAGTTTCTCACCCGCGTGGTCGCCGGCGGCAAGGATGTGCTGTTCGTCGGCACCAAGCGTCAGGCCCGCGGCAGCCTCGAAACCCTGGTCAAGGAAGCCGGCATGCACTACGTGACCGAGCGCTGGCTCGGCGGCACGCTGACCAACTTCCGCACCATCCGCGAGCGGCTCAAGCGGCTCGAGGAACTCGAACGCCTCGATCAGACCGGCGAAATCAACAGCTACTCCAAGAAGATGGAGAGCCAGCTCAACCGCGAGAAGACCAAAATCCTGCGGAACCTCGAAGGCATCCGCAACATGACCCGCCTGCCGGGCGCGATGGTCGTCATCGACGTCGGCCGGGAAATCAACGCGCTGAAGGAAGCCCGCAAGCTGGGCATTCCCACCGTCTGTCTGATCGACACGGACTCGGATCCGGACTACGCGGACATTCCGATCCCGGGCAACGACGATGCGATGCGGGCGATTGAAGTGGTGGTGCAGGCGTTGTGCGCTGCCGTGATGGAAGGCAAGCAGGCCCGCGCGGTGGCGGAAGCGGAAGCAGGCGCCAGCCGCGACGTTGCCGGCGCCGGCGAGCCGCAGCGTCGCCGCAGCAACCGGACTCAGTTCCGCGCCGCCACAGCCGCGGCACAGGTGACGGGCGAAGACGCGCCGTCAACCTCCGACGCCGCCGCGAAGGAAACCGTTCCGCCCGCCGCCGAAGCGCCGGCCGGCAGCGAACCGACGCAACCGTAACCATGATCGGCGGCATCCACGCGATGTCCCGGTCGTTCACTTTCGCACAGTTTTAGCTACGGGAGAATTTGCCATGGCGATTGCCGCCAAGGACGTGATGAATCTTCGCAAGGCCACCGGCCTGGGCATGATGGAATGCAAGGCCGCGCTGGAAGAAACCGACGGCGACATGGGGAAGGCCAAGGACCTGCTGCGTCAGCGGGGCCTGGCGAAGATGGATGGCCGCGCCGACCGCGAGGCGCTGGAAGGCCGGGTCATCGCCGCCGTCAGCGCCGACAAGACCAAGGCCGTCATCGTCGAGATCAATTCGGAAACCGACTTCACCGCCAACAACGAGGCGTTTACCGCCATGGCGAAGAAGGTCGTCCAACTGGCGCTGGAGCAGCCGGTGGGCGCGGTGACCAAGACCGACGCCATGCAGGCGGCCGTCGATGAAGTCCGCCTGACCACCAAGGAAAACATTCAGTTCCGCCGAGGCCAGGTCGTCGGCGGCGCGGGCAGCATCGTCGGCAGCTATGTCCACTTCACCGGCAAGACCGGCTCGCTCGTGGCGCTCACCGGCAGCGGTGTCACCGATGAACTGCTCAGCGACCTGTGCATGCACATCGTCGCCGCCAGCCCCGCGCCCCTGGCTGTCAAGGACCAGGACATCGACGCCAACCTCGTGGCCAAGGAACGCGAAATCGCCAAGGCGCAGGCCCTCGACAGCGGCAAGCCCGCCAACATCGCCGAGAAAATCGTCGACGGCAAGATGCGAAAGTTCTTCGAGGACCATGTCCTGCCCAAGCAGCTCTTCGTCAAGGATGACAAGAAACGCATCCAGGACGTGCTGCCCAAGGGCGTCACCATCGCCGACTTCGCCCGCTACGTCATCGGCGGATAACGCCGATCCGGACCTGACATTCAACTTCATTCCGACATTCCACCCCGGTCCTGATCGCAGGACCGGGGTTTTTATTTGCTTTCCGTCAGGTGATCCCCTGAAGTTTAGCCTGATCCCGGACGATCAAGATGGTCGGGTCCTTTGGTGTTTTGACGTGTTTCTCGTGAACGTGGGGGAGAGGTCATGCGAATCCGTGATTGGAGCGTACGTACGCGCCTGATGGTCGTGCTCGGCCTGCTGGGCCTGGTCTCGGCGTCCTTCGCCGTCACCGCGATGTTCATGCTCGAGCGTATCAAGGTCAACGGCCCGATCTACAAACAGGTCGTGATGGGCAAGGATCTGATCGCCGACATCCTGCCGCCGCCGGAGTACATCATCGAGTCCTACCTCGTGACGCTCCAGATGGAAACCGAAAGCGATCCGGCAGCGATCAAACAACTCGTCGAACGCTGCGCCGCGCTGCGCAAGGACTACGACATCCGGCATCAGGTGTGGCTCGACGAACTGCCTGAGGGCGAGATGCGCGAAACCATGCTCAAGGACTCCTACGACGCCGCGCTGGCGTTTTATGACGTCCTCGACCGCGTCTTCATTCCCGCCGTCCTCGCCGGCGACCGCGCCACCGCCACATCCGCCATCCAAGGCCCCATGAAACAGGCCTATCAGCAACATCGCCAGGCCATCGACCGCGTCGTGCAGTTGGCCACGGAAAGCAATGCCCAGGTCGAAGCCAACGCCTCCGCGATCAATCTCCAGGCCCGGCGCATCATGATCGGCTTCGCCACCGGCCTGCTCCTGGCGGTGGCCATCCTCGGCGGCCTGCTCGCACGCAGTCTGCTCAAACCGATCAACGCCATCAATGAACGTCTGCGCGACATCGCCGACGGCGAAGGCGATCTGACCCGCCGCGTGCCGGAAGATCGTGCCGACGAACTGGGTCAGATGTGCCGCTCCTTCAATCGCCTGATCAACCGCGTGCAGCAGGTGCTCATCGGCGTGCAGCAGGCCGCCGAACAGGTCGCCGCCGCCTCCACGCAGATCACCGCCCAGGCCGAATGCGCCGCCAACGGCATGGTCAAGCAATCCGACCAGGCGGGCCTGATGACCCAGTCCGTCATGGCCTTGAGCGATGGCGTCGGCGACGCCGTGCGCCAGAGCAACGAAGCTTCCAAAGCCGCCGCCGAAGCCGGCCAGTGCGCCGCCGATGGCGGGCAACGCGCCCAGAAAAACGTCGACGACATCCGCGACATCGCCGAGGTGATCCGCCAGTCCGCCGACGCCATCCACGCGCTGGGCCGTCGCGGCGAAGAAATCGGCCGCGTCGTCAGCGTCATCGACGACATTGCCGATCAGACCAACCTGCTCGCCCTCAACGCCGCCATCGAAGCCGCCCGCGCCGGCGAACAGGGCCGCGGCTTCGCCGTCGTCGCCGATGAAGTCCGTAAGCTCGCCGAACGCACCACCCGCGCCACCCGCGAGGTCGCCCAGTCCATCAAGGCTGTCCAGGAAGACACCAAGTCCGCTGTCGCACGCATGAACGACGGCATGATCCGCATCGACGAAGGCGTCCACCACGTCGAGGAAACCGGAGCCGCGCTCACCTCCATCGTCACCAGCGCTCAGCAGGTCGCCGAGATGATCCGTTCCATCGCCCACTCCATGCAGAACCAGTCCGCCGCGATGGACGAGATCTCCACCGGCATCGAAGACATGACCACCATCAGCCGCCAGTCAGCCGAAGGCGCCAAGGAAACCGTGATGGCCAGCGCCAGCCTCGCCGACAAATCCACGGAACTGGAACAGATGGTCTGCCGGTTCAAGCTGAGGTGAGCCCCCGGAAGTCTCCGTGTCCGAAACGAGCCGGAAACGTAAGTGACGGCCTTCCCGCGATTGCCCTGTGATGGTCATCGGCAAAAGGCCGTCACTCACGTTTCCGGCTCGTTTCGGAGATGAGCAGAACATGTGTATGGCCTTCCCCACGCATGGCGGGCGGGCCGATACCGGGGGGGATGGCCCAGCGATATTCGATCTCCGACTTACTCCATCTACGTGACGCAAAGACCGCACCGAAGACGGTGCGGCTATGACATGCCATGGGGTTTACACGCTCGCCAGCCGGGGCAGGTTGGTGTCGGGCATGGAGATCGTGCCCTGGAGGTCAACGGGGCGGCAGATATTTCCGCTCGATCTGCGCCACCATGGTGTAATTTGGATCCACCATGTTGCCCAGCCTCATGCGGCCGACCTGCCCGAGCAGATGGTAAGCATCCAGCCGGTCGAAGCCGAAATCGTCAACCATCCATCGGATCAGTTCGCACCAGGCGATGCGGGCGGCGTCTTCGAGCGGCCTGGCACTGCCGCAGGCCATCAGACACTCTTCCGACACAATGCGTGGCCCGCCGATTGTCTTGCCCTTGATCACCTGGAAACTGAGCGTCACCTTCGCCGCCAGTTCACAGGCGACGCCCGTCAGTTCACCATCGCCCTGGGCCGCGTGAGCGTCGCCCGTGTAGAAATGGGCCCCCTCCACGAACACGGGGAACCACACCTCCCGGCCGGGGGACGTCTCCACGCAATCCATGTTGCCGCCATGCACTCCCGCGTTCAGCGAACCGATGGCTTCAATCCGCGGCGCCACGCCGATGGTTCCCATGAACGGCTGATACGGAATACGGATCATGTCGTTGAACTCGACAAAGCCGTCGCGCAGGGGGAGAATCCGCGTCTGCTCGGGCAGAGGTTCGTTCAGCATCGCGGTCACAGCCGTGCCCGTCAGTCCCCCGAAACGCGGAATCAGGGCCGTCACCACGTAATCACGGTCCGGCTCGATGGCGTGAATCGTCACCGCCAGCGTGTCGCCAGGCTCGGCGCCGATGACATGGATCGGCCCCACCTGGGGATTGACAAACGGGAACGAGCACTTCCGCGTGCACAGGTCTTTCGCCGTCCTGAGCTTGTTCTCAAACGCGTCCGGCGTGCGCAGCACCACCTTCTCGCCCGGCTTCACCCTGGCGATCGGCTTCCGCCCCGGCGCATAGGTGTAGCCATACCCGCCACGTTGTCGGAGAACCCGTATGCCTGTTTGTCTGGACATCCATCATCTCCAGAGAGGCCGGAAAAAGTGACAACATACATACATTTTGCCGCCCTGCGTGAGCGATCGGAATGGATTGCGACGTCGTGGTCGCCGAGATTTTGGTTGATCTGTCTCACCTGCTGGCTTCCGGGATCGTGGGGCATCGTACCGGATATTGCCGATGCGGCGATGGGCGGGTGATTCGGGATCACGCGGATCGTGAGATCATTGAGTTTCCGCGTCAAAGGGCATGGACACGGATCATTCAGGAAGACCGCACCGAAGACGGCGCGGCTATGACGTGCCACGGCTTCATACGCTGGCCAGCCATGGCAGATCGGTATCGAGCATGGACATCGCGCCCTTGAGGTCGACGGGGCGGGAGAAGAAGTGGCCTTGGCCGAAGTCGCATTCGAGGCTGAGGACCTGGGCGAGTTGTTCGCGGGTTTCGACGCCTTCGGCGGTGACGCGCATGCCGAGGTTGTGGGCCAGCGTGACGATGGCGTTGACCACGGCCGCGTAGCGCGGGTCGTCGGTCATGTTGACCACGAAGGCGCGGTCGATCTTGATGACGTCCAGCGGGAAGCGGTGGAGGCAACTGAGGGAGGAATAGCCGGTGCCGAAGTCGTCCATATGGAGCTGGCAGCCCATGCCGCGGAGCTGTTCGAGGACGGGGATGAGGCCCTCGGAGGCTTCCATGATGACGCTTTCGGTGATTTCGAGTTTGAGCAGGTGTCCCGGCACGCCGGTTTCCTCGAGGATTTGGCGTACGTGGCCGACGAGGCCCGGCTCGGAGATCTGGCGTTTGGAGAGATTGACGCTGATGGTGATGGGCGCGTGGTCGGGGTGGCGTCGGTTGAACTGCTGGAGTTCGAGGCAGGCCTGTTTGAGGACCCAGATGCCCAGCGGCACGATCATGCCGGTTTCCTCGGCCAGCGGGATGAACTGGATGGGGGAGACGACGCCGCGTTCGGGGTGATCCCAGCGGACGAGGGCTTCGAAGCCGATGATCTGGCCGGTTTCGAGTTCGACGATGGGCTGATAGTTGAGCATGAACTGCTGGGCGTCGAGCGCGCGGCGGAGGTCGTTTTCCAGCCGCAGGCGTTCGACGGCTTCGCGGTGCATCTGCTTGTCGTAGATTTCGTATCGGTCGCGGCCCGCGCCCTTGGCGCGGTACATGGCCATATCGGCGTCGCGGAGGAGGTCTTCAGCGCGTTCGTAGCTGCTGTCGCCCACGGCGACACCAATGCTGCCGGTGGTGAAGACTTCCTGGCCGGCGATGTCGTAGGGCTTGGTGAAGACCTGCTGGAGGCGCTGGGCGACGCGGCCGACAGCGGCGAGATCGGCAAGGTCTTCGAGCACGAGGACGAACTCATCGCCACCGAGTCGGGCCAGCGCGTCGTCCTCCACGCGGGCGACGGTGTCGCTCTTGCGCAGCAGACTGTTGAGCCGGCGTGAGAACTCGATCAGTAGCTGATCGCCGGCGGCATGACCGAGGCTGTCGTTGACGATCTTGAATCGATCGAGGTCGATGAAGGCGACGGCGAAAATGAAGTCCTTGTGTCGTTTGGCCCGCAGGAGGCAGTGGGTCAGGCGGTCCATGAGGAGGGTGCGATTGGGCAGGCCGGTCAATTCGTCGTGGAGGGCCTGGTGTCGCAGGCGCTGTTCGGCGAGTTTGCGGTCGGTGATGTCGGTAAGCGACCCGGCCATGCGTTTGGGCCGGCCGTCGGAGCCTTTTTCCGCCACGCCGCGGCTGAGTACCCAGCGGTACTGGCCGTCCTTGTGCAGCAGTCGGTGTTCGTTTTCAAAGTGCGGCACCTGGCCGTCGCAGTGTTCGGACAGGTCGTTGCGCAGGCGGGGCATGTCGTCGGGATGGACGCGGCGATGCCATTCGTCGAGGCTTTCGCTCCATTCGGCATCCTCATAGCCGAGCATGGATTTCCAGCGTGTGGAGTAGTAGACGTTGTTGTTCTGGAGATCCCAGTCCCACAGGCCGTCGTTGGCGCCGCGTGCAGCCAGGGCGTAGCGTTCCTGCGTGCAGCGCAGGGCCTGTTCGCTGCGCTGACGTTCGGCGACTTCGTTGATCAGACGGTCGTTGGCCTGTCGCAGGCAGGCGGCGGCTTCCTCGGCGGTTTCCTTGGCGCCAACCAGTTCGGCGGTGCGCTGATCGATTTCGTGCTGCAGCAGGTCGTTGAACCGGCGCAGGGCCTGGTCGCGGTCGTGCACCGCCTGTCGCATGGTCTCGAAGCAGGCGGCGAGCCGGCCGACTTCGTCGTTTCCGCCCTGGGGCACCTGTGCGTCCAACTGGCCCTGGCTGATCTTGCGGGAAGCCAGTTCCAGCGCGGTCAGGCGTCGTCCGAGACGGGAGACGAGGAGGTAGGTCATGCCGCCGCCGAGGAGGACGACGAAGCCGGCGATGCCCAGCCCGCTGGCGGCGAAGCTGGTCTGCTGGCACAGGAGGACATCGCAGTTCTCCGCGATTTCCACCCGACCGAGGACCACGCCGGACGCGATGATGTCCGGGTTCAGCGCCTGCTCGATGGACAGGCCGGCATCCGTTTCGGGTGAAAGCAATACGGCGGAATCCGCGGGAAGCGCATCGCTGAACCCGCGTCGTCCATCGCCGTCGGTAGCTGACATCGGTTCCGGCTTGCTCAGGACGATGGGATGCGAAGCCAGGAGATAGCCCTGTTCGACGCCGGGCTGGTGGATGTGCTGAGCCCAGGCGACGGCGTTGCGGACGGCGTAGCCGTGCAACTGGTCGCGGGCGTCGAGGATGCTGACGAACGCGACTTGCCTGGCGCCCAGGGCGTGATTGATCACGCGGGCCAGCTCGCGTCGGTCGTTGCGTTCCATGGCCAGGGTGCAGAGCATGGACAGGTTGACGGCCTGGGCCTGGAGGGATTCGCGGTGCAGATGTTCGAGGTGTCGGAAGTGTCGCTGGGTCAACAGCGCAATGGACAGCGACACCGCGGCCGCCAGAAGAATCATGACCGCCACCGAGGCTTTGATGCGGAGGCTCAGTTGACGAACCCGTCGTAGCATCGCAGCGTCCATCACATCCACCTGAGCGACAGCCCAGACGGAGGAACCTCCCCACCCGACATCCGCGCACAGCCGAACGTCGGCCCGACCAGCAGCGCTGGCCCGCGACGCCATGGCGCTGGAGCATCCCCATCCCCCAGGACAGGGACCCAGCGCCGGACGTCTCAACCTCTTTCGGCGCTTGAGTTGCATGACTTGATGGCGTGCGCGGAAGGATTCATTTTCGCCGGACCGATAAGCCGCGAGGCGGCGTCAACGGTATAACTCGTCGCGGGTCCGAACGCGGCGAAGTTCCGCGGCCGGCAAGATGTCGAAACTGGATGTGAAAAACAATGGCTCGGTCGTCGCTCTGAAAAACCGCAAAAAAACCGCGTCAAACAGTGGGCATCCGAGCAACCGGTGTTATAGTTGCTTCGTCGCCCGGCCGGTCAGGGAGGGATCGCGGCTGCGAAAGTCGTGCAACAGCCGCATCCGACCGGCGCCGGGACGTTGGGTTGGTTTCAGCATGGTTCTGGAGCCGCCCAGCGGTCAGGTCAGACTTCGGCGACCGTCTGTCGCCGTCCGTCCGACCATCCCCCGGCGACGTGGAACTGAGAGACCCACGCCATGCACGACGTCGATCCACCGCTTTCCGTCGACCTCGACGCCGACCTGGCGTCGCACCACCCGCTGGTCGACCTGTACGAGCTGGCCGCCCGCGAGGACATCGACTGGCAGGCGGAGGGCCGGCGCGTGCTCAGTCTGCTGGAGAACAATCCGCCTCATATTGGGAAGGATGTAGCCTTCCGCGACGCCGCAAGCGGCGGAGGGTAGTCTCGTTGCATGTCAGGGGTTCGCCAAAAACAGGATCAGAATCAATACCATAATCACCATCACCACCGACATCGCCACGCCCAATATGCTGCGGCGGGGAATCAACAGCAGCGGCAGAAATGACGGATGCATCGCTGCCCGGCTGGCAATTGCCTGCTGCATCGGTGAAAACACAAACTCCGCCAGCACCGCGCCATACAGCGTTGACAGCAATGATATCGCCATGCCGGGTCCGATCCGATCTGGACTATCCATACTCATCAGCGTGGCAACGACGCCGAACATCGCGCCGATCAATCCCGCGCCCCAGCTCAGTTGATACGCCCGGGCGAAGACCGTCAGATGGGAGGTCAGCGTGTCGCGATCCCAGTGCAATCGGGGTCGCAGGCCGGCGAGCATCGCGCGAACCACAGCGCCGGGGCCGAAAGACACCCACAAACCGCCGACGAGGATCAGAACGATCCAGATCAGCGAGGGCAGATCCACAAACATGGCCGGCCCCATGGACATCATGTTCCAGATCACTGCGATCAACATGATCGTCAAACCGATGATCGTGTGATAACAGCGCATCTGATGCAAAGTGGTGACGAATGTTTTGTCATCACCTGGATCGAACGACTTGCTGCATTTCGGACACTGCCCTGCGGGTAATCCGCCGAGGGGATGGCGACAGTTAGCGCAGTACATGTCGGTGGAGTTGTTCATGAAATCCCGGGAAACAAGGCTCGATTCACGAATCAGTGTACCACGGCGGCGAGGAAGGGATCAATCCGTGAACGCGGCCTTCCGCCACGCGCGACGCCGCAAGCGGCGGGGAATGATCGTCACCCGGCGGGGGGCATGTTGTACAGGTGCACCGTCATGGAGCCGTAGCGGTAGCTGTCGGGGCCTTGCCAGGGGGATAACGGGGGGCCTTCGTCGTGTTCGTCCGTGCGCAGGACCAGGACCGCTTCCGGCTCGGAGATTTCCGCGAGGCGATGGGCCAGGGTGATCAGGGCGGCGCGGTCCTTGTCGTCCCGCAACATGGCGTAGGGCGGGTCGAGGAAGATCAGGCCCAGCGGCGTGTGCGGAAGCATCATGAGCCATGCGCCGCCGAGGATGTCCATGCTCAGGACGGTGGCGCGGTCCTTGAAGCCCAGTTCGTCGAGGTTGCGTTCGAGCAGGGCGCGGACCTTGCGGTTGCGTTCGATGAAGGTGCAGTGTGAGGTTTCGCGGGAGAGGGTTTCGAGGCCGAGGCTACCGGTGCCGCTGAAGAGGTCGAGGACGGGGCCGTCGAGTGCCTGGAGGTTGGTCAGGCGGTCGAAGAGGGCGGTTTTGACGCGGTCGGTGATGGGGCGCGTGGTTTTGTTGTCCTCGGGAGCGAGGAAGCGACGATGCCGATGGGTTCCGCCGATGATTCGCATGGGGCTATTGGAACCGGGCGGGGGCGTGAGGGCAAATGGTCAGGAAGATCATGATCGAATGCCCCAATCCGAAGGACGAATGAGCGGATGGTGGCAGCCGCGGGCAAACTGCCCGCGCGTCTTGTTCATCGGTCATTGGCCTCACTTGTCCTCGTGCCAGTTCCAGCAGTGGACGGCGACATGGGGCCGGGCGACGGCGACGGCGGCGGCGTAGTTGTTGGGCATGTCCAGTTCGCGCAGGGTCCACTTCGCGGCATCGACCTCGCGCCAGCGTGTGGCGACCATGGCCAGGGGCTGATCCATCGCCACGGTCAGGTCGAAGTCCGCCAGTCCCATGCCGATGCCGCCGCCGAGCGCTTTGACCACGGCTTCCTTGCCCACCCACAGCCGGAAGAATGCCGGGCGAATCTGCGCCGAGGGCAGGCTCAGCAAGGTGGCGGATTCCGCCGGGGAAAAGAACCGTTCCGCCAGGCGCAGGGGTTCGATGCGATGACGGTGCGCTTCGACGTCGATGCCGACGTCCGCGTTGAACGTCGTGGCGACGAGGGTCATGCCGACGGTGTGGGACAGGTTGAACCGCAGGTCCAGCGTGCCGGGCGGATGCTCCAGGGCGGGCTTTCCCGAGGGCAGCGTCGTCAGCGGCACCAGTTCGGGAGGCATGTTCATCAGCCGGCCCAGCAGCCTCCGCAGCAGCGATCGGCCGCGGATGAATTCCATGCGACGTTTCGGATGCCGCATCCCCGCCGCCCGTTGCCGCTCCGGCTCCGACAGGCCGCGCATCATCATGTCCAACGGCCAGTCCTCCGCTCGACGGTGGACCTGACGCCAGATATGAACCTCGCCTGCCCGGAGCCTGATTTCCTCGGCTGATAACCAGGGGATGCGTTGTGGATGAACCATGCCAACCTTCGCCCCGCGTCGTTGCCTGTTCCCACGAATCGCTACAAAGCACCGCGTGAATCATACAGACCTTACAACCGTACCCTAAATCGATCCCCTGATCGGGCATCCTCTCGAAACCGCTTGTCGATGGGTCTGGTTTACCGGACCATCCCCACCAGCCCGCGACGGGCACGACCCAAGGAGCGGTCGGTGGCGGAACAGACTGGGAGAACAACCCAGATCACGCGGCAGCCGGGGCGGCGAACCCGGACGTCACGATCCCTCATCGTGAACCTGATGCTCGGTCTATTGGGCCTGCTTGCCCTGCCCGCATCGCCGGCCCGGGCGGACACGATCAACCTCGGCCTCGACGGACTGTTCACCGAACAAGGCCCCGGACTCATCTTCGACAGCAACGGCGTCGGCGATCGCCTGACCTTCACCAACACGTCCGACGCCGGCGTCCGCATCGCGTCCATCACGCTGACTCTCGGACCGGGCCTGAGCTACGACCTCGGCGGCGGCTTCCTCAGCACCGGCGGCTTCGGCGCTGCGCCCGTCATCGTCCACGACGGCGGCTCCGGCGCGTCGCTCGTCGGCGACACCCTCCTGTTCACGCAGTTCGATCCCGGCGAAACCGTCGAACTGACCGTCGATCTCGATGCCGCCCTGCTCCAGGTCATCCCCGGCTGGCGCTTCGCCCTGGGCACGTCGGCGGACGTCCTCTTCACCAGTCCCAATTTCCTGTCCGGTCCGGTGACGCTGCAAGGCTCCTACGCCGGCGATGGGCTGCTCAATCCGGATGCGACGCTGCATGTGGAAGGCAAGGCCCAGATCGTGCCGGAGCCGGCGGCCGCGGCGCTGCTCGTGCTGGCGGCCTCGGTGGTCATCGCATGGCCCAGACGCAGACGGCAGGCGTGAGCGGGAAGGAATGCCGGACTCACAGAGTCCGGCTCCGACAGAACACGCACCATCCGAGCCGGATTCCGTGAATCCAGTGAATGCCGGACTCGCAGAGTCCGGCTCGGATCGGCAACCCCTCTTCGTATTTCGGAGCCGGACTCCGTGAGTCCGGCATTACGCCGCGGAAGACACGCCCTGCAACTGACGTTCGATGTTCTCCAGCCCGCGCAGGATGTCCTGCGCGGACTTGAACGGCGAGTTGCGGGGATCGCGTGGGCGCAGGATCGAGCCTGTCAGGCTGGAGATCGCCAGCGCCTCGGCGCTCTCGCGGTCGAAGCGGACCAGGCCCGTGAATTCCGGGTTGAAGTGAGGCCGGTTCATCTGCACCGCTAGGTAGAAGAAGTCGATCGCCTTGTCCACCTTGTGCAGTTGCTCCCGGATCACTTCGCTGGTGACTTTGCCTTCGCTCATCCAGCGTCCGAGCAGGCGCTGGATTTCGCTGGTCCGCATCATTTCCTCGAACAGCGACGTCAGCAGCGGGCTTTCGCGGATGTTTTCGCCCACGCGCACCGCCGAACCGAAATCGACGAAGCAGACCTGATTGTCGCAGATGACGAAGTTGTCCAGGCGGAGATCGAGATGAATCATGCCGCCCTTGTCGTGCAGCACGCGAAGCAGGTCCGCGCTCTGCATGGCGAATTCGAGCTGGCTCATGGATGAGCCGGACATGCGGAGCCAGTTGAGCTGGAGCTTGCGGACGAAGCCGCGGTCGTCCTTGTCGACGCCGACCACGCGGGGCAGCCGGCGACGGTACGGCTCGGGCATGTTGCGTTCGAGTATCTGCAGGATCGCCGCCTCCCGCGTCAGAAACACGGGAAATACGCTGTCGATCAGCTTGCGGGCACGCCTGGACAGCGTCTGATCGTCGAGATCCTGATGTTTCTCGCACAGACGCCAGAGCACGTTTTCGTACGTGGGCACTTCCTTGGCCACGACGTAGACCGGCCTGTCCGCGTCGTCCGCGCCGTGCCGCTCCAGCCTCACGTTGTACGTGAAGCGATCGGTGCAAAGCCCCGGCGGAATCAGATCGAGCTTGCGAGCGGTGAAGTAATATCCCCGGCGACTGAGGCCCGGAAGCACCATGCCCATCCAGCGCGTGGCGTAGCGGGTCACGGGGGTTTCAATGGAAAAACCGCCGAACTGGTGATATCGCTGCCGCAGGGCGTCGACCTGTTCCGCTTTCCCGGCCACATGCACGAGCAGGCCGCCCCACCGCAGACGATTGAAGGCGTCCTCCGGCGCGATGACGGCCTCACCCGTGGAAAACAGATAGTTCGAGAGCAACTGCCGACCCTGAGCCTGACAGGGCAGCCGTCCGTACTGCTGATACTCGGGATCCGACTCGAACACCTGTTGAACGACATCTTCGACTTGCCGCGGACAACGGGCAGACGCATCGACGGAATCCGGCGACGACAACGCGACGGAGTCCAGATGCGCAAACGCCTCGGCTCCCGTGGCCTTGGCTGGGCTGGCTTGCGGCGGCGACAAGACGCTCATGCAGGATACCCGTCCCAGGGGATCGCCGCGGCGCATGGGCACATGGCAACGGCCCCCCGGAAATCTCTTCGACCCAATGGCGTCGTCGATACAGCGATCCCGCGCCGGCAGGACAGGATTGTCGCCCTCACAAACGGAATATCCGTCACAAGTCATAGCCGCGGGCTGACAGCCCGCGCGTCCCGATATGCGCATCCCGTTGTTTTACCGGTCGAACAGCAGCATGGCGATCGTCGCCGCCTGCACCAGCATTCCCACCGCCATCCATCGGATGAACATGGCCAGGTCCCCGCTGCCCAGCAGCAGCGCAGCCAGCAGGCACACGACGGTGAGCATCTGCAACACCGTGGCGAACATGCGGAGATAGGAGAAGCCGTCGCCCTCCGTGCGCTGCGTGCGAAGCTCGTGCAGAATCTGGCGCAGAAGCCGCTCCTGTCCGGTCATTGCCGGCCGGGTGGGCGACGCGGTCGTGGTCTCGGCGTCCGGCTCGACATCGGAGGGCGTTTCCTCCGGCGCGGGGGCGGGAGCGGCAGGCGGCGCTATGGGGGTTGGCGCGGGAATCCGCGGCGTTGGCGCGGCTTGAAGGACGGGTGCAGGCGCGGGCGCGGGAGTTGGCGCTGGCGCGGGTTCGGGTTCGGGTTCGGGTTCGGGAACCCGCGGCGTTGCCGCGGCATGAAGCATGGGTGCGGGTGCGGGCGTGGGTGTTGGCTCAAGCGCGGGCGCGGGTTCGGGGGCAGGCGCAGGCGCGTGGAACAGCGTCTGCGGCTCGGTTTCGGCGGCGGCGTCCTGAGGCTTGACGCGCTGCGGACGGCGGGACGGTTCATCCTCATCCGGCGGCGCGTCCCAGGGCCTGAACGGTCGCGGCGGCCTCGGCGCGGTTTCCGCAGACGCCGGAGCCGGCGCCACCGTCACAGGCCGGACGCCTGGCCGGATCGGCGACGTCGCCTTCGCCGCCACCGTCACCTGTGGCTTGGACCCCCCGCTTCCCGGCGTCGTCAGCTTCTCCCATTCCTCGTCGCTGATCCGCTCCGGCCGACGCTGCTGCGCAATCACCCGCGTCGCTTCAATCAGATTCTTCGCCGTGTAGCCCGGCTGCACCATCGGCGCGTGGCCTTCCACCATCACCTGGCGCGGCTGATCCACCATCAGCGGCGGCAGCACCGGCGCGTCCGGCACGAGCAGGATCGTCCGCACGCCCGCCGCCGCGCCGGCCTCGATGTCACGCAACTGGTCCCCGATCATCCAGCTCTGGCTCAGGTCCAGTTCCATGTCCTTCGCCGCCTGCAGCAGCATCCCAGGCTGAGGCTTGCGCCACGGATGTTCCTGCCGGTACGCCTCGACCGTGCCCTGCGGGTGATACGGACAGAAATAGAACCGATCGACCTTCACCGCCGAGTTGGCGTGGATCAGATCGTTGATCTTCTGATGCACCTTTTCGACATCCTCAACGGTGTACAGCCCGCGCGCCACGCCGCCCTGGTTGGTCACGACGACGATACGGTAGCCCAGGCCCTTGAGCGACGCGATGGCGGAGGCGGCGCCCTGGATCAGCACGACCTTCTCAGGGTCGCCCAGGTCGCCGTCGTTGCGGATGACGGTATTGTCCCGATCGAGAAAAACCGCAGCTTGCATGGGGATGCACGATACCACGGGAGCGGGCCGGGAGCCAACGGAATAAGACCGAATGTCCAAGCCCGAATGACGAAGGCGACGATGCGCGGGCAGTCTGCCCGGAGATTGAAAAGTGGGGATGCCCATGGATGAGCATGGTGCTCCGTGCGAATCCATGGGATTGTCATTCGGGCCTGGACATTCGCTCATGGCTCACCGGCACATTCGCGCGGTACACGGCCTGGATTTCCGTCCTTGTCAGCGCGCGATCGAAGATCATGATCTCATCGAGCACCTGATCGCCCGGGGGAATCTCCACGATGCCCTGCTTGTCGAATCGCGGCTCGATCAGGCTGTCCGTGTTCTGGCCGGCGAGGATGCCGTTGACGTAGAAGCACTGCTGGCCCGGCCTGTAGGTGCAGGCGAGGAAGGTCCATTGCCCTTGCGGAAACGGTTCGCCCGTGAACGCCGCCTGCCACGCGCCGCCGATGAGCTGGTAGCCGTCCGGCCCCCTGACGTAGAGCCACGGGTTGCCGTAGTAGATGTAGAAATGCAGCGCCACCTGATCGGCCCGCACGATCAGGAAATAGCGATGGCAGTTGACGCCGCCCCAGCCCACGGGCTTGATCCAGAACGCGATCGTGCCTTCCTGCCGGGCGAAGGTTTGTGGCGTCAGATATCGCAGACTCAGTTCCGGCGTGACATTCAGCCCCCGGCCGCGGCAGCCCTCGACGCGCCGCGCGTCCGCTTCGCCGCCCTTGACGAACGTCGGTTCCGTGCCGGTGCCCGCGATCCGCGGGGCGAGGCCCTCGTCAAATGTCAGGTAAAACCGCAGGCTTTCACGGTCCAGCGCCGTCGCGGAGCCGGACCAACCCACGACGAGGATCGCCCATCCCAGCACGGTCCATTTCATGGGTGAAACCTCAGCATCTTGAAGGAATGCCGGCCGATCTCCACCGGCACGCCGGCGTCGGACGAAATCGTCGTGTCGATCACGGGAAGCTGCTGAAGATCCGCATTCTCCCGGTCTTTTTTCATGCTGGCGGTGAACATCGCATCGGGATACGCCAGCCCGGCGGGGCCGTAGTCCCGACATTGCACATCGCCGGGTTTGAATCCGAACCGGGCGAAATCCACGCGCAACTCGCCTTTGGCCGGCTCGTCGCCGTCGTTGAGCACCAGCACCAGCAGGTTGCCCTCGCCGCGCCGCCAGCCTGACGCGACCAGGAGCTTCTCCGAGGTTTGCATCTCGATGCCCGTCCGCTTGCGCCAGTAGGGAATGAACGTCACCTGATCGTCCCAGCCCAGTTCGGCAATCCCCCGGATCACGTTGGCTGGCGGCAGGCTGGCCCACACCGGCACGTCGTGCACCATCGACAGGCCCCACAGATGTCCCATGCAGCCCCGCGCTTCGTCCGGCTGCTGATGCATCCACTCGTGGAACTGGGTCAGGAAAAACCGATCCGGCCCCCAGGCGTACGGCTGGCACTGAACGCGGAAGCGATCCAGCGAGAACAGGCGGGTGTAATCATTCGGCAGACTCGGATCATTCACCTGAGCGCCAAGATACTCGGCGGTGAACTGCTCGCCCTCCACGATCACGTCAAAAAAGCCGCACCAGTTCATGGCGCTTTCGCCGCCGGTGTGGATGTAGAGCTGATTGAGCGGGTTGATCGCCTTGAACATCACGTAGACGCGTTTGGCCCACTGCCGGTTGGCCAGCACGGGGAAATGGCCTTCGGCTGGGCATCCGTGCAGCGTGTTCATGCACAGGGGATGGCCGCCGCAGTCCTGGTAGCCGCACATGGGTATCTTCCCGTTGTCGGACAGTTCACGCACCGCCTTGTCCATGTTCCAGAGCTGAAAATCCACGTACGAGCGGCTCTGCTGGCAGACGGAGGCCATCACCGGCTTCTCCCGCGTTTTGGGGTCCGGCGCGATGTACGGCGCGTTGCCCGGCGTCCCTTTCCACTCGAACCGGTACGCGCGGTACTCCGGCGTGTTGGCGTCGTTGACACTGCCCTGGTAGTACAGCGTCCGCACGAAGTGGTTGGCGTCCCATGACGCGAAGGCTTCCTTGCGGAGCCTGGCGGGCAGATCGGCGTCAAAGACTTCCCGGTTCCAGAGGTTGAAGTAGTTGCTGTCCCGGCGGCCCTGCCAGCCCGATTCGAAGATGTACGTCTGGAAGATCCAGCGGTGTTTCTCCATCGTCGCCATGTCAGGCCACACGCGGCCGCCGGACCACTGGTTGTTGGCGTTGATCCGGCGGAACACCTCCGAGCGAGGCCGGCACGGCAACGCCATGTAGCCCAGACTGAATTCCAGCGGCTTGTCCGGCCTCGTGGGCTGGCCGATCAGGTTGTACCGCAGCACATACTCATCCTCGCCGGGAATCAGCTCCTGGCCCTGTCCCGGTTTCGCGCGCCAGTTCCCCACGGATTCGTAGCAGAACTGGATGCCGTGTTCCTCGTCGCCCAGGCGCAGGAAGTTCAGCGGTTCGCCGGCCCAGGGCTTGTCCGGCGGCGCGCCCATGCGCCCGTTCAACATGCCACGCGCCAGCGCGGGATGCCACCAGAGCGTGGCAAACTGCTTTTTCAGGGGAATTTCAATGCTCAGGCCGCTGATCTGCGGTGGCGTCGAGGAATCGGAACGGATCTGGAACGTGTTCCACACGAAGCCGTCGAACTCGATCCATGTCTCGGCGAGGATGCGCAATCCACCGGCTTCGCCGATGCTTTTGAACGTCACGCGGGAGCCTGTCTCTTCCGTCACGCGGCAGGAGCCGGTCCGAAGCGGCATGGGACCATGGCCGGTGTCCGCGAAGATGCGCACAGGCCCGGCGAGGATGTCCTGGCCCTGCACGTTGATCTGCTTCGGAAATCCCGCGGCGCCGAAGGTGTAGTCGCGTCCCCAGCAGGACACGGTCAACTCTGCGGCCTGGCGGGCGCTGTCGCCCGGCTGCGCTTTCGCTTGCGCGGTTTTCAGCGGCGTCCACGGCACGGGCACGCTGTCGGTGATGCCGATCGTGTTGCCCAGCCACCGCGGCGGCGGCTCTTTCACGAAGCGATCCTTCAGCGTCGCCTTCGTCGCGCCCATGCTCAATTCCACCGCGACCTCGTAATGCCCCGGCGGCAGCGACGCGGCGTCGATGTCCGTCGTGGAAAACGCGCGGGTCAGCGCCGGCAGCGGCTGCGCCAGCACCTCCTTGGCGTCCTCCACCGAGACGACGCGCACCGTGCCGCCGGCGACTTTCTTCAACGCGGCGGGCGAGCCGAGATCCATCACCAGTTGAAGGAGCGATGGCGTGGGAATGAAACGCGTTTCCACGCTCATTTCACGGGAAAAAACGAAGGGCAGATCGTGTTCCAACAGCGACTGGCCCCGCGCGTCCCGGACCACCACGGCGACCTTGCCGCACAGCGGCCCGCCGGCGTCCATGCGGGCGGTCAGTTCCTGTTGCCCGCCGGGCTGGACGGACCACCCGGTTTGCTCCGGGCCGAACACCGGCTTCGTGTCGCCCGCCAGGTCGCGCACCGTCACGTCCATCGTTCCCGCCTGCGCCTGCGGCGTGAAGTTGGCGACCTGCGCCCGCAGCGCCAGCACGCCTTCGGACAGTTGACCCCAGCTATCCAGTGACACCGCGATCGGCTTCGTGGACAGAACCATTTCCGACAGCGGATGCTGCGTGGCCGGCTGATACGCCCAGACGCTGTCGAGCAGCTCGATGTGCCGCGCGCCGTGCGTGAAGTTGACGCCCCACGCCTGATCTTCCGCGATGCCGGCGCCGAACTGGCTCAGCGGAATCGCCATCTCCACCGTCCACGCGAAATCGTCCCGCGATTGCTCGATCTTCCACTGGCCGTTCCATGCGACATCGTCGTCGCAACTGTCGCGGACCGTGCCCAGGCCGTTGACGGCGATGCGGTACATGTTCGTCCGGCCCGCGGGCGACAGCGTCACGCCGACGTGATCGTCCTGATCGACATCGCCGTCTCGCTCCTTGATGGTCATCTTCAGCGGAAAGCTGGCGTAGACGACTTTGTTGAGCCGGAACTTTTCAGGGATCGGACAGGTGAACCGCACGTACAGGTTGGCCGCATCATGCCCAACGGCGACGACGGTTCCATCGCCGTTGGCGACGCCGAGGATGGCGTCGGCCCAACCGGTAAGGCTGGCGGCGCCCCGCCATTCCGTGTCGCCGGTGGTCCGGCCGTCCAGCGTCGGCGCGGCCATCGGCGGCATACGCACCATCCCGGCCTGCGCCGTCAACGCGAAAATCAAACACCAGAATCCCGATCCCACGATGCGAAATCGATGGCTGTTCACTTGTGGCCCTCTGTGTCAGGTACGTTCGACTGGTACAACGCCTTGATGTCCGTGGCCGGCAGAGACTGATTGAAGATCATCAGCTCATCCACCACCTGATCGCCTTCGGAAATCTCGATCATGCCCGTCTTGTCGAAAACCGGCTCGATCAGCGCGTCCGTGCTTTTGCCCAGCAGCTTGCCATCAACGTAAAAGCACTGCTGACCGGGCTTGTAGGTGAAAGCGAGAAACACCCACTGGCCATCCTTCCAGCCCTGCCAGCCGGCGGCCTTGATGATCCGGTAGTGGTCCTTGGCATCCAGCCAGACGTAGGTTCCGCCGGGATAGTTATAAAAACGGATGGTGCAGTTGTCCGCCGTCACCGCCACGAAATAGAGATGCCCGTCCATGCCGCTCCAGCCCACGGGCTTCATCCAGAACGCGATGGTCCCCTCGCTGACGGCAAAGGCTTCCCGCGCCACATACTGCACGCAGGGATAGCTGTAGACCCTGAACCGCGTGGGATTGGCGGTGACTTGCAGGCCCCGCCCCCGCCGACCGGGCACGAACGTCAGCTTCCGCGGCGTCGAGTCGTCCGGCTCCAGATACCGACGATTGTCGTCCGACAGCGTCTTGAACATCCCCATGTCCGGCAAGATGAAATCCTTGAGCCTGATTTCCGTGCCCGCCGGAGCAATGGTTGGAATGAAAACGTTTTCATAAGACGCGAAAAAAGTAAGACCCGGACGATCCAGCGCCAGAACCGATGACGCCAGGAGGCAGACGACAAGGCCCGGAAGCACTCGATGAATACGCGACGACATCGCTGGCTCCTGTCAATGAGGAAGGTGAACTGAAGGTATAGTATATACAACTACGTCAGCTTAACAACTCTTCCAGATCGTCGCGGGTGAGATTGCGCAGCGGGGACTCGTCGCCGCCGACGATGGCGTCGGCCAGCGCTCGCTTGCGGGTCTGGAGCTGGGCGATCCGCTGTTCCACCGTGTCGCGGCAGATCAGGCGGTAGGCGAAGACGGGGCGGGTCTGGCCGATGCGGTGGGCGCGGTCGATGGCCTGCTGTTCCACGGCCGGGTTCCACCACGGGTCGAGGATGAACACATACTCCGCGGCCGTGAGGTTCAGACCCAGGCCGCCGGCCTTGAGGCTGATGAGAAAGACCTGGCAGGTCGGGTCCGACTGGAACCGCTGGACGCGCTGTTTGCGGTCGCGGGTCTGGCCGTCGAGATACTCATACGTGACGCCGAGGTCGTCCAGGCGTGTGCGGACCAGGGAGAGCATTTCGACGAACTGGCTGAAGACCAGCGCTTTGTGGCCTTCGTCGACCAGTTCGACGAGGGATTCGGTCAGCGCTTCGAGCTTGGCGCTGGGTTCGCCGGCGCGTTTGGGATCGATCAGGCCGGGATGGCACGCGGCCTGGCGCAGGCGGAGCAGGGCTTCGAGGACCATGAACGTCTGACCGCCAGCCAGCGCCGCGGCGTCGGAGGTCGTCTGACCCAGCAGCGACTGACGGTAGTGCAGGCGAAGTTCGTCGTACAACTGGCGCTGCTGGGCTTCCATCTCGCAGGAGATGGTCTGTTCGGTTTTCTCCGGCAGATCGCGGAGCACCTGCCCCTTGGTGCGTCGAAGGACGAAGGGCCTCAGCGCTCGGGCGACCTGGAGGGCCACCGTCTGGGCGGGGGATTCGGATTCCTGCGGCGCCTGGGCGGCGGCGGTGTCGTCTCCGTCATCCTCGGACAGGTGGATCACCGGCTGATCGCCGCGTCTGCCGCGTTTTTTGCCGTTTTCGTCGCCTTCGCCGCGGACGAGCCGGCCGAACCGCAGACCGCTGCCGAGCATGCCGGGGTTGAGGAACTCGAAGATGGACCAGAGATCGCCGAGGTGATTTTCGATGGGCGTGCCGGTGAGCGCCAGGCGGTGGGTGGCGCGGAGGAGCCGGGCCGCCTTGGCTGCCTGGGACGCGGGGTTCTTGATGACCTGGGCTTCGTCGAGGGCGATGTAGGAGAAGTCGAACTGCTGGAGTTCATCGACATCGCGCCGCATCAGGCCGTACGTCGTGACGATGACGTCATGGCGGTCGAAACCTTCGCGGAGCTGATGGCGATCGACGCCGCTGTAGCAGAGGACGCGAAGCCGGGGCGCGAAGCGCGCGGCTTCATCGACCCAGTTGAACACGACGGACCGGGGCGCGACGATCAGCGTGGGCGGACGTTTTGCGTTGTTCGCATCCGCCTGGCCGTACCATGCGTCGAGCATGGCGAGGACCTGGATGGTTTTGCCCAGTCCCATGTCGTCGGCGAGGATGCCGCCCATGCCGAAGTCGCGGAGGAATCGGATCCAGCCCAGGCCTTCGCGCTGGTAGGGACGCAGCGTGCCGTGGAAGGTGGCGGGCGCGTCGATGGGGTCGATGCCGTCGAACTGGCGAAGCCGCTGGCGGGCCTGCTCGAACGCCGCGTCCACATGCACCAGGTCCTGTTGCCGCAGCAGGCTGTCGAGAATCGCCGCCTGGCTGGATTTGAACCGCAGATGATCGTCCTGCATCGAACCCAGCGTGGTCAGCAGGCCGTGTTCCTCCAGCCACTGGTGGGGCAACATGCCCTGCGTGCCGTCGTCGAGCTGGATCATCGTCCGGCCCTCGCGCAGCGCGGCCAGCAGACGCGGCAAGGGCACTTCCTGTTCGCCCTGTTCCGTGGCGAACTTCACGCTGCCGTGCAACTCGAACCAGTCGATGCCGCTGCGGATGGTCAGTCGCGGCGTGGCGGCGGACCGGATCGCCCGGGCGTCGGCGTAGACCGACCAGCCCATCGCCAGCAGTTGCGAGGCGACCAGGGGAACCTGCCGCGCCGAGACGAGGAACGTGTCGAGACTGGACGCCGACGCCTGGCGCAGACCGAGCTTGAGCAGCATCGCCATCGCGCGGCGTTCGTAGCCGTGGTCGCGGCGGATCAGCGAACTGCCCATCTCGACTTCGGGCGCAGCCTCCAGCGCCGGCGTCTCCACCGGCGTCTCTTCCCGTGCGTCATCCTGATCCAGATCGACCAGGGCCTCTTCGCCGGCCGCCGGGTCCGCGGGCGTCAGGCCGACGTCGGTGACGAATCGGCCGGGATCGACGGGACTGACCCGCCGCTGGCCGTAGGCGAACCAGACGCGGGCCGACAGCGCCATCTTGCCGTCCGGCTGGCCGTCGGGCCGACCTTTGGGACTGAGCAGATCCAGCGACGGTCGAGGCCTGATCCACCGCTCCTCGCGCCCGGCGATTTCAGGAAGATCGATTTCCGGCAGTTGGGGCAGGGTATACAAACGATCGAGAAACGCCGGGATTTCCGCGGTAGTTACTTCAATCGGCTGCGACCGGCCATGCACGCGCCGCGCGTCGCGGAACTGGCTGACCCACGGCCCGCCGCCCCGGTCGTCGAACGACGACGCCTGGTTGTCCCAGATCGCCACGCCGTCCGGCCCGCCCAGCATCAGCATCGGATGATCCACCGGCATGGACCGGCCCTGACGACGCAGCTCCAGATTCATCTGCAGTCCCGTCGCCGTCTCTTCGCCCCGAAGCCAAAGCGTCCACGGCTCGTCCACCTGCTCTGAGGCCGCTTCCGGGAACGTCGCCGGGTCCGCCACCCCGCCGTCCCACCGCAGCACCGCCAGATGGTCACGATCGTCGGTGACGCAGCAGCGACCGCTGTCGATCATCCGCTTGAGCATCATGCGCCAACCGCCGGCGGGCAGACAGAAACAGGCGCGGGAGGATTCATTGGTCGTGCGCTGCCACGGCGGAAGCTCGCGCTCCAGAGGCCGACCGCCGAAGAGCAACGCCGCCAGTTCGCGGTCGATTTCCTCCGGCCACTGCGTCAGTTCCGAAGATGACAATCGCACCGGCTTGGGCCGGCTCCAGCCCTGCCGCGTCGGCTGACGCTGACGCAGTTCCACCCCAAGCTGGTTGTACTGTTCGGATTCCTCCGGCAGGATCACGTAGACCAGTTGACGCTGGACGAGGGCGGGCATCGCGGTGGCGATCAGTTCGCCGGGAGGCAGCAGCATGGTCAGGCGACCGACCCACGCGGATTCGCGCGCCGTCGTGCGGCTCGGTTCGTCGCGGCTTTTCCGCCGGGCCTTGGGCATCCGCGCCGGCACGGCGTCCACCCGCGAAAATTCCCCGTTCGGTCCCGCGGGATGCTCCTGCAACTCCAGCAGCGTCGCCCAGATGTGCTTGCACAGCACGCCCGCCTGATACGACGGACACGTGCAGCGCAGCTCCGCACCCTCGTCGCCGGGATGAATGGTCACGACGTACGTGCGCGTGCCGCGGACTTCGGCGCGCACCAACTCGCCGTTGCTCGGGGCCACGCGGTGGACCCGGCCCTCCTGCTGATATTCACGCCCGCGCATGCGACGCGGACCGTCAAAGTATGTCGCCCAGGCCTTGACCCAAGACATCCCCTCATCTCCGTCGCGGCCAGGGTCCATTCCCGACAACCGCGAATCATTCAGCATACCCGACCATCGCCCAATCGCCAATGGGCGAAAAGATAAATGACCGAATGACCATGAACAGCCGAACGCGCCGGACGCGCGGGCAGTTTGCCCGCGGCTACGAACGAGGCCGAACATCACCCGTTTGTAGCCGCGGGCAAACTGCCCGCGCGTCTTGTTGCTCGTTCTTCAGACATTGCGCATCACAGCCTGCTCTGCCACGCCGCGCGGCCGATGAAGAACGGGCCCATGTGTTCGATGTACTGCGAGGTCTGCTTGGTGCGGCGCATGGTCTGAACGATGGCGGAGAGGGGGTAGAGTTCGGGTCCGACGAGGCCGACGATGAAGTCGTTGTCGTTGGTGTCCAGGCCGTGGCACGCCAGACGGATGTCGTGGGCGAAGTTGGCTTCGCCGAAGGCCCGGCCGATGGCGCCGTGCTCCATGAGGATGTCGCGTTTGACTTCCTCAGCCAGCGTCATGAATGAACCGCAACGTCGCAGGGGATACCAGACGGTCCAGGGCCACTGGGGATTGAGTGCCGTGCGGCGGGGCCGGCCGAACAGGGCGTCCTCCAGGTCCGGCTCGTAGCCCATGGAATACGTCCGGCCGAACAGCGTGTACCGCGGCTTGAGCGTCATGGAGGCGAACGGCTCTTCGCTCAGCAGCTTGCGGATGCGGGTGACGAAGTAATCCGGCTGCTCGTGCATGATCAGCACGCCGATGCCGGCGGGATCGTGCAGGTCTTCGTACATGGCCCCCTGCACGCCGGCCTGTTCGAGCACCTGCGCGGTGGACAGGGTGTCGGGACAGTCGCCGTAGACCAGCAGTTGCATGAAGAGGCGGCGATCCATGCGTTGGGGCTGGCCGTCGCGTGGACCGCCGCGTTCGGTGATGTCAGGCGCGGTCTGGGCGTGGGATGGACGTTCCATGGTGCAGTCTCCGGGCGGGGCTGGATTTTAGCCGCCGCCGGCTGCGGGGAAATGAAGGGTCGTGGAAAAGCGAGTTATTCCGGATGGACGCGCACCGCATCCTGCCGTTGCTGGGCGCGGGCGAGGTAATCGTCCAGCGTCGTCAGGCCGTAGTGCGTCAGCAGTTCGCCGACGCGGCCTTGTGGTGAGCAACGGGTGACCAGCACGCTGCCGAGCCGGCCGGGGTCGTGGATGTCCACCTCGCGGCCAAGCTCTTGTTTCATCCGGTTCAGCGTCTCCCAGTGGAAATCCAGATGCACCAGGGCGCAGTCGAGATTGACCGCCGCGGTGACGTGGGGGAAGTAGTTGGTGGAAGCAGCGAGCCATTCGCCGGTGGGTGAAACCAGTTGCGCCGGAGTCCGGCCATAGCCGCTCTGGGCGCAGAGTAGATGACAGCGACATTCATAGGCCCACCAGTTCTGGGCGATGCTGCCGTGGTAAACGCTGGAGAAGAGGATCAGGTCGGGCCTCAGGCGAGCGTAGTGCTGACGCAGGCGGGCGAAATTGAGGTCGAAGCAGATGACGCCGGCGACCTTGCCGAAGTCGCATTCGATCAGCGCAGGCGCGGCGGGACCGGGGATGATGCCCTGGTCCAACTCGCCTTCGGTGGGATGGGCTTTGTCGTAATGGCCGAGGATGTCGCCCCGCCGGCCGATCAGGTGCAGACGATTGCGCCACGAGCCGTCGGGCAATTGCCAGTTGGTGCAGTAGCCGATGTGGCACTGATGCCGGGCGGCGGTGTCCTGCAGCATGGTCAGCACGCGGTCGCCGCGGAGCTGACAGAAGGCCGTCGCCAGGGAAGGATCGTGAGCGGGGAAATCGAACAGGTCGCAGACCTCCGGCAACAGGATCAGGTCCGGCCGATCGGGCAGCACGGCGGCGAGCCGCTGGCGCCAGAGGTCGATCATCTGATCCACCGCGGCGTCGTCCACTTTCGCCGGCGCCGGCGGCATCGGTGTTGCGAACGCGCTGACGATGATCGGTTGACCCATCGATCCATCTCCTTGGCAAATGACCGAATGTCCAAACCAGGATGACGAAAAATGCCGCGTTTGACGTCATTCGTCATCCGGGCCTGGTCATTCGGTCCTTGTGCCGATCAACCGACTTCGCGGTTCTGGAAGAGCGCCACCGCCAGACCAAGGATGGCGGTGATCATCAGCACGACGTAAACGGCGGTGAGGCCGAGGTAGCCCAGCGTCAGATTGTGGCCCTGCGTCAGGGCGTCGGCGGGCCAGAGGATCTGCAGGTTCGGCGTCATGACGTACAGGACGCGGGCGATGAAGGAATCGTTGGCGTACCGGCCGAAGATCGACTGCGAACCCAGACCCAGGAAGAACAGACTGCAGCAGATCAGCAGCGTCATGACCTGGCCCAGCCGGGTGGAGACCGCCAACGCGATGGCGGTCAGGATCGCCACGCCCATGAAGACCATCAGCAGCCCCATGAGCAACTGCGGACGCAGGTCGGCAATGGGAAGCTGGAAGTGCCACTGTTTGCTGACGAAAAGCACCAGCACGATGGCGAGGGTCATCAGCGAGCCGTGGGCGATCATGTAGGTGCTGTTGAAGACCCAGCGGTAGAAGTAGTTGCCCAAGGTGGAGATCAGCAGCGCGGTGAAGCCCAGACCGTAGCCGAAAACGATCACCGGCAAGTCGAACTTGTCCGAGGCGGTCTGCATGACGCCGTGGCGGACGGTCAGCAGGAACACCACGGTAATGGACCAGAAGGACAGCGCGATGGCGGCGAGCACGCCGAGGAATTTACCGAACACGAACAAAGGCCGGGCGACGGGCTTGCTCACGACGGTGAGCACGGTCTTGTTGTCGATTTCGGAGGAGAGCACGCTGGTGGCGGTCAGGGAGGCGAGGAAGACACCGATGAGAAAAAGCGTGGATAAGCCGATATCCACCATGAACTTATTGTCATCATCCAACGTGTAGGCCGCGAGCGAGGGATTGAGGATCATCCCCAGCGTGCCGACCATCGTGAGGACGATGAAAATGGGCTGGCGGATGCTTTCGGTGAATGTATTTCGTGCTATGGTAAAGACTTGAGTGAACATTCGCGGGCAGGCTCCTGGTGCGGCGCGCGGCACGGGTCATCCCGTGGCTACCTCTTGTACGTTGGCGGGCATGAAAAGGTTTGCGCGAAATGCGGGTTCAGCGCGCGATGCAAGACCACGATGTTTTTTCTTCCGACGGCGAACCAATCGGGGTCGGCGCTCGAAGTATTAGCATCGCGGGGGCTTCGGGGGCACTGCGGGGAAAGTGTCTGGACTTGTTCCCTTGGGAGTTTGGCCCAGCTCATGCCACACGATCAACAGACTTACCGTCGCGCCGCCAGTGCCGCCTTGATCGGCCTGGTCGTTCAGATCATCCTGGGCATCGCGCTAGCGCTGCTGGGCCTCTGGGCTCAGGGTGAAGCCTTGTATCAGGCCGCCTGGCACGCCTTCGGCGGACTGCCCATCTGGGTCGTCCTCTTCCTGCTCTACAACCAGCGCAAGATCGAACGCGTCGAAGCGCTCGAAGCCGAGCAACTGCTCCGCCGCGACCAGCAGGCCGCCGCCATCTTCCAGGAACACGCCGACGACCTGCAACTGGCGCGCCGTCGCCTGCAGAAGCTCGAACAATACGGCTTGGGCATCGTCAGCTTCCTCGTTGCCGCCTATCTTCTGGCGGTCGGTCTGACCATGCTCTACCGCAACCGCGGGTCGATGGAACCGGGCGCCGTCCTGCACAGCCTCGGCTCCGGCACGAATCCGATGGTGCTGATGTTCCTCGCCGCCGGCGTGGGCTTCGTCGCCTTCATCATCGCACGCTACGTCGCGGGCATGACCGGCGTCCGCGAGTGGATCCAGCTCCGCGGCGGCGCCAGCTACCTGATGGGCAACTTCGTCGTCGCCCTGCTGATCACCATCGCCGCCGTGCTCGACGTCGCCTTCGGCAACCGCGCGTTCATGGCTGCCCTGGCGCAGATCATCCCCGCGCTGATGGCCCTGGTCGGCGTGGAAATCCTCCTGACCGGCCTGCTCTCGGCGTACCGGCCACGCAAGCCCGGCGAAATCGCCCGGCCCGCCTTCGACTCCCGCGTCCTCGGCCTCTTCACCGCGCCCGAGTCCATGGCCGCCATCATCAACGACGCCATCAACTATCAGTTCGGCTTCGAAATTTCCCGAAGCTGGTTCTACCAGTTGCTCGGCAAGGCGATCACGCCGCTGTTCGCCATGGCGCTGCTCCTGCTGCTGCTGGTCAGTTGCGTGGTGATTGTCGCGCCGTATCAGGAAGCGGTCATCACGAAGTTCGGCGCGATCGACCGGGTGGTCGGGCCTGGCCTGCACGTGAAATATCCCTGGCCGATGGGACGGCTGGTCAAATACAACGTCGGCCGGATTCAGCAGATTTACTGCGGATCGGTGAAGACCAAGGAATCGCCTGACACGGCTATTCTCTGGACGAACCAGCACGCCGAGGGCAAGGAGGAATCGCTGGTCACCGCGCCGACGCCTTGGGTCCGCGAACTGATCAAGGACCAGTCGGAATCCAGCGGCGCGGGCGTGGGCCTGGTTCCCGCGGAAATTCTGGTCAAGTACCGCTCCCGTCCCGGTGGGCTGCTGCAGTTCGTCCGCAGCGCCGACAATCCGGTGGCGCTGATCCGCAACCTCGCCGAGCGTCGCATCAACCTCTACTTCGCCTGCCATGACATCGACTTCCTGCTGACTCAGGGCCGCGTCAAGGCGGGCGAGGAACTTCACCGGCAGATTCAGGAGGACGTGGACAACGTGGTCGGCTCCGCGGGCCAGAGCAAGGGCATGGGCCTGGACATTGTGACGGTGACGGTGACGAGCATCCATCCGCCGACGGGTGAAGTGGCGGACTCGTTCCATGCGGTGATCAACGCGATCCACGACAAGGAAGCGGCGATCCAGGACGCGCAGGGCGAGGCGATCAAGACGCTGGCGAAGTCGGCCGGTTCGCTGGAACAGGGCCGGGAGATCGACGCGGCGATCCGCGCGTTGCAGGCCGGCAAGCTGAAGGTGGAGACGCTGACCGCCGCCAAGCCGGTGGACGCCCAGGCGCTGGAGGCGGCGAAGGCGGAGGTGGACCAGCAGAACCACGCGATCACCGAGTTGATGCTGACAGCCAAGGGCGAGATCGCGCGGATCGCCGACGAGGCGTTGGCGTACCGCTGGAGCCGGGCGATCACGGAGTGGGCGAAGGCCGACCGTTTCGCCGCCGAGTTGTCCGCGTACCAGCAGGCGCCGGAGTACTACCGTCGCCGTCTGTACCTGGACACGCTGGCCAACGGGCTGGCGGGACGGCGGAAGATCATCATGGCCGCGGAGAGCGCCACGCCGCCGCTGATGCGGTTCGATTTCAAGGACGCCTCCAGTTCGCTGGAGAACATTCTCAGTCCCACCAAGTGATCCGGCGGCACGTCGCCTGGTCTTGAACCTTCGTCATACGGATTTGGACATTCGGACTTTTTTCCCAGAGCACCTGCTATGAAGAACCAGTTCACCTTGTTTGTCGGCGCGATCGTGGTCCTGTTCCTCGTGGCGTACATGTTCGCCTTCCAGGTGAGGTACGACGAGGTGGCGGTGGTCACGACGTTCAACCATGCCGGTCCCAACGCGATCATCACCAAGCCGGGCATCGAGTGGCGTCTGCCGTGGCCCATCCAGGCGGTGACCAAGTACAGCAACCGCGTGCAGGTGCTGGAGGACCAGTTGGAGGAACAGCAGACCGCCGACGAGAAGGCGGTCATCGTCCGGATGTACGTCGCGTGGCGCGTCACCGATCCGCTGGCGTTCTTCACCCGTCTGGACCAGATCGACAACGCGCCGCGGCATCTGTCGCCGCTGCTGCGCGACACGCGCGGCATCATCAGCAAGTACACGTTCGATCAGCTCGTCAACAGCGATCCGAAGAAACTGAAGCTCGACGCGATCGAGAAGGAAGCCCGGGAGCTTCTGCAGTCGCGGGTGGACGCTTCGGGCTACGGGATCACGGTGGACGAAGTGGGCCTTCGCCGGCTGGTGCTGCCGGAGAAGACGACGGAGAGCGTGTTCACGACGATGCGCAAGACGCGTGAGCGCATGGCGGAGAACGCCAAGCAGGAAGGCCAGGCGCAGGCGGCGGCGATCAAGGCGGAAGCCCGCAGCGCTTCGGACCGGATCATGGCGTTCGCCGAGCGATACGCCCAGGCCGTCCGCGCCAAGGGCGATCAGGAAGCGGCCCAGCACTACAGCAAGTTCGCCGCCGACGAGAACTTCGCCATCTTCCTGCGGGAAATGGAAGCCCTGCAGAAGATGCTTTCCAAGAACTCCACCTTCGTGCTCGACGCCAGGAACTTCGACGTGATCGAGCGATTCCGCACCGAAGCCCTGACCACCAAGGGCAAATGATCCGTCGTCCGTCGCGCTGAACCTGATCCGATGTCCCCTGATTTCCGCAACGACAAGGCGTCACCAGCCATGGCCGAGATGCGAAACCCATTCGAGCACCATCACGAACACCACGATCACGATCACGACCACGATCAGGCCGAGGTCGAAACGCTGATCGATCCGGCGCAGCAGGCGCTGGCCGACGCCCTTCGCGTCAGCTTCACCGTCCTGAAGGTCGTCATGCTCGTGCTGGTGGTGCTGTACCTGGTCAGCAACGTGTTCAGCGTGAAGACGCAGGAAAACGCGGTGCGGCTTCGGTTCGGCAAGATCGTCGGGGAAGTCCTTCCCGCCGGCGGCCCCTACTTCGCGCTGCCTTATCCCATCGAACAGGTCATCCGCATCCCCACGTCGATCCGCACGGTGACGATCAACGACGGCTTCTGGTTCCAGACCCAGAGAACCCCCACGGGCCAGACGCTGGACGTGATGCAGGGCCAGCCGGGGCCATTGAATCCGGAAAAGGACGGCTCGCTGCTGACCGCCGACGCCAACATCGTGCATACGCAGTGGAGCGTGACCTACCGCATCGACGACCCCAAGGCGTTCATCGCCAGCCTCGGCACGCCGCAGGACGCGGACCTGCTGGTGCAGCGGACCTCGGAGCAGGCGATCGTGCATGCCGTGGCGAGACTGACCTCCGACGAACTGCTCAAGGGCATCACCAACGAGCAGACGGCCAAGGGCATCGCCGCCGCCTCGCTGGCGCAGCTCAAGGCGGGCATCCGCATTGAAACCATGTCCATGACGCACCACACCGTGCCGCTGGCGACGCGGGACGCTTTCCAGGCCGTGCTCAACGCCGAGAGCGAGAAGGGCCAGCTCATCGAGGCCGCCCAGCAGGAACGGGCCCGCATCCTCGGCGAAACCGCCGGCGAATCGCACGACGCCCTGCTCAAGGTCATCGAGCGGTACGAGAAAACCTCGGAAGACGGCACGATGGACGCGGCGAAGCTTGTGGCCATCGATGCGCAGATCAACGCGACCTTCACCGACCTGAAGATCGACGACCGGATCGTCGGCGGCAAGGTCGCGGAAGTCGCCAACAGCGCCAAGAGCTACCGCACGTCGGTGGTCGAGCAGGTCAGGGCCGAGGCCGATCGTTTCGGCAAACTGCTCGATGAATACCGCAAGAATCCGCGCATCGTCGAGAGCCGGCTCTGGCAGGGCACGCGCGAGGAAATCCTTGGCTCCAAACAGGTCGAGACGTTCTACGTTTCCCCCGGCCAGCTTTATCTTGAGATGAACCGCGACCCGTCGATCCAGCGCACGCGCGAGGAAGACCGCATCAAGAGCGACGCCGAAAACCGTGCCGCCGGAATCCGGTGATTCATCCGGTTCATCGCCCTGCTGAGGATGGGATTTATGACCGCCATCGCCGCAACGTCCGCCTCCGAGCCTTCGGTCGTCGCCTCCAATGTCGTCGTCAAGTGCGTCGGCCTGACGAAGAACTTCAAGGATTTCTGGATGCGCAACCGCGTCCGCGCGGTGGACAACATCGATCTGGAAATCCGCAAGGGTGAACTGTTCGGCCTGCTCGGTCCCAACGGATCGGGCAAGAGCACCACCATCAAAATGCTCCTGGGCCTGCTGCATCCCACCGCCGGCCGCATCGCCGTCTTCGGCAAACTCCCCGAAGACGTCGCCACCAAGAAAAACATCGGATATCTGCCGGAAGAGTCCTACCTCTACCGTTTCCTCAACGCGCGCGAAACGCTGGATTACTACGGCCGGCTGTTCCACCAGAGCCGGCCTCAGCGGATGCGGCGCATCGACATGCTGCTGGAAATGGTCGGACTCGACGCCGTGCAACGCCGGCCTGTCGGCGAATACTCCAAAGGCATGCAACGCCGCATCGGCCTGGCGCAGGCGCTGATCAACGATCCCCAGTTCCTCATCCTCGACGAGCCGACCACCGGCATGGACCCCATCGGAACCCGGCAGATCAAAGACCTGCTGCTCGAACTGCGACGACGAGGCAAGACCATCCTCCTCTGCTCCCACCTGCTGGCGGATGTGGAGGACGTCTGCGACCGCGTGTCGATCATGTACGGCGGCAAGGTCCGGGCCGAGGGAACCGTCGATGAACTGCTCGTCCGCGGCGACATGACGACGCTGCAGACCGACGCGCTGGACGACGCGACGCTGGACGAAATCCGCCAGGTGCTTCAGCGTCACGGCAAGCAACTGGGCCAGGTGGACCGCCCGCGACAGAAGCTCGAATCGCTGTTCCTGGACATCGTGGCGCGGGCGCAGGCGGAAGGCGTCGCCACCGCGGGCGCTCACGCGCGGGGCCAGATCGCCGCGTTCCTCACCGGCATGGAAGGCCAGCCCACCGCCGCGCCCGCCGAGGTCGGCGAGGAAGTCATCGACCATCTGGTGCACGCGCCCAGGCCGCCTGAACCCGCCGCCGCCGTCGCCGCCCGGGAAGCCCCCGAAGCCTCCGCCGCGGCAGCAGCGCAGCGGGATCTGATCAACGACCTCGTGCAGCCGGAGCCGGCAAGCCCCGCGCCTCAGGCCGCATCGACAGCGCCGCGACCTGTCGCGCCGGCCCCGAAACGTCAGGAACATGCCGATCAATCCCTGATCGATTCCCTCATCCAGCCTCAGCAGCCGGACGACAAGGCGTGAATCCTTTCCACAGTCTGGCGCAACGTCCAGGCAGGAGCGACATGGCCCCATGAAAAGCCGGTGGAAAACATGGCTGACGATCTGGATCGCCGATCTGCTGGTCGGCGCGGGCCTGACGGCGCTGCTCCTGGCGCAGGGCATGACGATTCCCGCGAGGATCGCCGGCGCCCTTTTCGCGGCCGCGTTCGTGGGCTGGCTCTACTTCGGCCTCTGGTCGTGGCGCAAACGCAGGTGGGTCAGGATCGCCGCCACGTACATCGTCAGCGGTTCGGTCGTGCTGGCGCTGATGGCGCTGGCGATGCGATGGAACCAGCCTCGCCCGGCCTACAGCCTCGCGGGCCTGTGGATCATGGCGGCGGCGTTCCTCGGCGGACTGGGCCTCATCCGTCTCCTCCTGGCTCCCAGCTTTCCCATCCTCGCCGTGGCCCGCAACCTGGTCGATGAAGCCATCCGCCTCAAGATCGCCCTCGTCTTCATCGTCCTGCTCGCGCTGACCGTCTGCATCATCCCCGTGGCGATGGACCCGGCCGAGCGGCTCGAATACCGCATGCAGTTCTACCTGAGCTGGTCCCTGGGCATCACCACCCTGCTGCTCAGCGCCATCACCGTCGCGGTCTCCTGCTGGTCGATCTGCAACGAACAGAAAGACCGGCAGATTTACCTCACGCTGGTCAAGCCCATCAACCGCGCTCAGTACCTGCTGGGCAAATGGCTCGGCGTCATGATGCTCAACCTGCTGCTGGTGGTCATCGCCGGGGGCGGCATCTACGAATTCACCAAGATCATCGAAACCAGCCCGATCGCCACGAACAGCGAAATGGACGCCCGCACGCAGATGGCGCAGCTCTACAACCAGGTGCTCGTGGCCCGCGCGACGGTGATGCCCTCCACGCTCGATCCCGGCGACCTCGATCGCCAGCTTCAGCAGCGGCTGGAGAAAATCAAGCTCGAAAACCCGCTGACCTACAACCAGGAAATCCTCCGCGAAGGCGATCTGGTCAACATCCGCCAGCAGATCGTCGCCGCGTGGCACTCCATCGCGCCGGAAGGCGAACAGACCTACGTCTTCCGCAATCTGCTGCCGGCGAAACAGGCGGACGGCGAAGGCCAGGACGCCCGGCAGGTCCACCCGCTGCAACTGCGGTTCAAGGTGCAGATGAACACGCGCTACCCCGACGAAAAAGCGCGGATCGCACTGTGGATCAACGGCAGACCCTACCCCGTCAGCCCCGACGGCACGCAGAACACGCTCGCGTTTTCCATCGCCGATTACCAGATTCTCTATCTGCCGCCCTCCATGATCGACAACGACGGCAACCTGATCGTCCGCATCAGGAACACCGATCTGGATCGTCCCGGATCCCGTTCCCCGGGCACGATGTCGTTCTCGCCGGGCAAAGACCTGGAAGTGCTCTACTGGGTCGGCGGATTCGAGGGCAATCTCATCCGCACCCTGGCCATGATCTGGGTCCGGCTGACCTTCCTGGCCATGCTCGGCACGGTGGCGGGCACGTTCCTCGGTTTCCCCGTGGCCTGCCTGTTGACCGCGCTGGTCTTCTTCGCCGCATCCAGCAGCGAGTTCCTGCTCGATTCGTTCAACTACTACGCCAGCGTGTCGAACCTGAACAAGCTGCCCCTGCGGGATGCGATCGTCGCCGCGTGGGGCGATCTGATGAAGAACATCGGCGAAGGCAACGTGTGGAACGTGCTCAAGACGCTGCTACGCCTGATCGGCGAAACCTTCGTGCGGGCCTGCCCCTCCTTCAGCCGGTTCAACCCGACGCCCCTGCTGGCCGACGGCCGGGTCGTCACACTCGAACTGCTCGGCCAGGCCGCCCTGTCCATCATCGGCGTCTCCACCGCCCTGCTCTGGTTCATCGGCTGGCTGATCTTCCGCCGACGCGAACTGGCGAGGGTGATCGTGTGAGACTATTTAGCCGCGGATGAACGCGGATAAACGCAGATGAAATGCACATACAGGAAACAGGAATTGAATACTACAAAACGCTCAGGAATGAATTGCCCATGTTAAGTAGATGAGATTCATTTGATGAATGGCATGGCAAACTGGTTTGAATGTCTTATCTGCGTTCATCTGCGTTCATCCGCGGCTAAAAAGCATTAACAGACTCACGGACATGCACTACAACCGACTGGTACAACTCGCGGGGCTGCTGGTGACGGCGGTGTGTCTCACCGGGACTTCGCTGTTGCTGCCCCGGATCAACGCGGAACGCAAGACGCTGGAACTGGAAGCCCAGGACATTCCCGGCCAGTCGGTGCCCCCTCGCGTCGCCATGCTCACCGCCACGCTGGGATCGTTCCGCGGCCTGCTCGTGGACTACCTCTGGTTCCGCGCCAATGAACTCAAGGAAGACGGCAAATTCTACGAGGCCAACACCCTCTCCCAGCTTATCACCGATCTCCAGCCACGCTTCCCCCAGGTCTGGGCCTTCCATGCGTGGAACATGGCGTACAACATCTCCGTCGCCACCTTCACGCCCGAGGAACGGTGGGAATGGGTCAACAAGGGCGTCAACCTGCTCCGCGACCGCGGCATCCCCTTCAACCCGCGATCCGTCCGCCTCTACCGCGAACTGAGCTGGATCTTCTTCCACAAAATCGGCCAGTACTCCGACGACATGCACTGGCACTACAAGCGCGAACTGGCCTTCGACATGCAGGAATTCCTCGGCGACCTCGACCGCGGCGGCACGACCGAGGAAGTCCTCGGCCGCGTCAAAGCCATCGCCGACGCGCCCGATACCCTCGATGAACTGAAGACCCAATCGCCCAGCGTCTTGCCCGTGCTGGCGAAACTCAAGGAACTGGGCTACGAACCCGATGAAACCTTCCTCCGCGCCATGGGCCGCATCATCATGGTCTTCCGCTCCCAGGACGCACGCATCATCGGCGATCTGCGATCCTCCGCCCTGGGCCAGAACCTCGACGCCAATCTCCTGCACAAAGTCCTTCAGGATCCCACCCTCAACGAAGGCCTGACCCGACTAAGCGCTTTTCTCCGCAAGCAGACGCTCATCCGCCGCTACCACATGAAGCCCGACAAGATGCTCCAGTGCATGAACGACTTCGGCCCCCTCGACTGGCGACACCCCGCCGCCCACGGCGTCTACTGGGGACGACTCGGCTCCGAACTGGCTGACGAAATCACCGGCGACGGAACTCGCCTTGACGCCGACGGCCATCCACTCCCCACCGCCAATCAGACCGACGTCGACCTCGTCAACACCTTCCGCCAGGCCACGCATTCCCTCCAGGACCTCGCCCGCACCGGACGCATCGTCTTCGACCCCTTCACCCGCGAACTGCAGATGATGCCCGACCCCCGCTTCATCCCGGCGTACGAAAAAAACGTCGAAATGTCCGAAAAAGCCTACAAGGAACAATTCGGCGTCGAAACCGACAGCTACAAAGGCGGCCACGAAAACCTCCTGCTCATGGCTGTCGCCTATCTCTACCTCTATGGCGACATCAAACAGGCCCAGTTCTACTACGACCGCGCCCGCCAGCTCTTCGGCAAGGAGTTCTACAACGTCCAGAGCCGCCGCTATGAGCAGACCATGGAAGACTTCGTGCTCGGCAGCCTGCGCGAAGACATGTCCATGATGCACCAGTCCGTCCAGTTCATCGACGCGATGATCTACCGCGCTATCCTCGAAGGCCTCGCCCGAGGCCGATTTGAAACCTTCAACCGGTTCCTCACCATCGCGCACCGCGTCTACGAGCAATACGAGAAGGACAAGGTCGCCAATCCCACCGCGCCGCAGAACCGCATGAGCCTCCTGCCGTTCAACAAGACGGTGATGAACTCCTACCTCGCCTTCATGCGCAACGAGCGATTCGACGGACTGACCCGCGCCCGCGTCTGGCTCAACACGCCGCTGCCGATGCAACAGGCGACCTACGACGAACTGGAGCCGATCGTCGCCGCCCAGTTCAAAGCCATGGGCCTGGACCCCCAACGCGCCTTCAGCGAACCGCCCGGCATGGCCGAATACCGCAAAGCTCGCGCCCCCGCCGACAAAGCCCCCGCCAAACCGGACACCGGCGTGCAGGTCGAACGCAATTGACCCGATAGACGGCGTTGGATTCGGTTTTCAAAAATCGTATCCGACACCATTTGTTGGTCGTGGTCGCTTCCACAATGACCCCAGCCGTTCCCGGTACCCCCGGCACCCCCGGTGTTCCATCCGTTGCTGCGCCGTTGTCCACTGTCTCCACCGCCACCGGCGCTCCGCACTGGCCTTCCACTCGTCACTCCTTCAGCGACGTCCAATCCTCGCGTTCCACCGCCCCCGTCGCCTCCCGCAGCCCGGCCGCCGATGCCCGTCCCGCAATGGATTGCCGTCACATCCGTGCCCCACGCCGGCCATCCCTCCTTCGCAGCTCGTCCCCGTCCCGTTCCTCCAGCTCCGGCTCCGACGATGCCTCCGGCTCATCCGACTCCGACGGCAATAGTTCCTCCGACGACGACCCTCCCTCTTCTCACCTAGACGCCGACGCCGCCTCCCACGCACACACCAGCCTCGCTACCGGCTGCGCTAGCCATTACGCCCTCAAGTCCGCCAAGGTGGCAGTTGCCGGGGCTGCTGGCGCATCCTCCCATGGAGCGACCAAGGCCGCTTCCGGAACCACCGCCACGTCCCCGGCTGCGACCAGCCCCACTTCCGGGGCCAAGCCCACTTCCGATGGCTCCGCGCTGCCCGCTTATGAGGAAAACGAAGAACCCCAGCCCGCCGGCTCCGCCGCCTACTCCTACGACGCCCGCGGCAACCTCCACGAAACCGAACGCTACATCATCGACTGGGACGACTTCGACCGCATCATCCGCGTCACGGACAAACGCTACGACCCCCAGGCCCAGACCCATCCCTCGCCCCAAACCGTGGAATACTTCTACGACGCCTTCGGCCGCCGCGTCGTCCGTCAGTACCAGGGCCACGATCCCGACCAGTCCCAATGGACCAGCCTCTGCTGCGTCTACGACGGCGTGAAACTCATCGAGGAACGCAGCCTCGCCGCCGGCGACCTCGTCCGCCGCTACTTCTACCGCCAGGCCGTCAACCAACTCGTCAGCGTCCAGGCCGCCACGCCCGCAGGCCTCACCGAATACATCGCCCTCATCGACGAACGCGGCTCCCTCATGGGCGTCGCCGACGCCTCCGGAGCCGTCCTCGAACGCATCCACTACAACTCCACCGGCCTGGCCAAAGTCTACGACGCCAACAACCAGCCCGTCCTCCGTCCCGACGGCACCGGCCAGAACCTCGGCCACAGCCAATATATTCCCTTTGGCTACACAGGTATGTACCGGGAACCCTTCACCGGCTGCCTGCACACCCACTTCCGCGACTACGACGCCGTCCACCGCATCTGGCTCAGCGAAGACCCCGCCGGCTACGCCGACGGCCTGAACCTCAATCGGGCGTACTTCGATGTCAATGGGGTCGATCCGTTGGGATTGGACAATACTGACGCGAGCTGGGGTTGGACAGATTCTCCCAACTATCATGGTCGTGGTAGTTGGTTGAATTGGGTTCGCCATGGGGGATGGTTTGGAAGTCATGCCTCTAGCGCATCAGGCACAAAGATAATAGTCCAGTCGCGCATTCTAACAATGGGCGAACTCAATCCGGACATAGCTAAAGATTTACTAATAACGCAACTTGAAAATGAGGCCATTGTCAATTATTTATATGCAGCACACAACGGCGTTACTGAAGCAGGCGTTCAGACTGGAATTACAGTCCTCACGGCCCCATTGGCGGAATTGGGCGTCCATGTCGGAGGAAAAGTTGCCGCCAAGTTAATCAAGCAAGGATATATATTCGCCAAGAACGCAAAAGGCTTGACGGTTCTTGCAAAAAATGTTAATGGTGTAATTACTGAAGTAGCGCAACAAGAGGCAGTATTTGCAGTCGGGTTTGCAAAGAAAGAAGTTCTTGCCGTAGGGAAGGGATTACCGCAGGGAATCACGTATGAAGGGCAGGCGATCCGTGCAGTTCCCGCCAAATACGCAGAAGGCGCATGGGATATTCACGCTGGCAACATAGCGGCGAATCATCGCTACTCAGGTGTTGGACGTGGTGCTATTTACGCTGGTACGTCAGAAGAAGCCGTGCTCGCTGAGTTGGTTCGTTATGGCGTTAATCCAAGTTCCGTGGCGTGGGTGTCTAAAAGTATGAAGCTCAACAATGTGCTTGACCTCACCAACCCAGCAGTACGACAACAGCTTGGAGTTTCTCTTGAACAGCTAACCGGAGATAGCTACTTCTATACGCATGCGATTGGTGATTTTGCACGCGGGCGATACTCTGGGCTTCTCGTTCCCTCGGCGCAACAGGCTGGGGCTAGAAACTTGGTGATCTTCCCGTGAATGAGAAGGCTATGACTATGACTGCACACTATGAAACATTCGACGCACTGCCGGAATGGGTAAAGACACCGGTACGCAGATTTCGCCCGGAGGATGCCGAGACGTGGGTGTTCGCACCTGTGCCTGCCCTTGGGAATGAGTCGCTAATGAAGGTGATGAACGCAGGTGAGGAAGGTGAGGTGCGCATTAGGGCATACCTAAACACCGTCATGGGCTATTTCTTTGAGTAACCTAGAGAAGAAAAGAAACTATGAAAGCCGAGAAGAAAAGGGTATAGAGACGAAAAGGGTATAAGTACATTTATTCTTGTAAGTACATTTATTCTTGACCAGTTTTCGCGGTTTGGATAGGCTATTGCGATGCCCAGAACAGCGCGACAGCAGCCCGGCGGAGTGGTGTTTCACGTCTTGAACCGCGGCAATGAGCGGCGGCCGTTGTTCGACAAGGATG
>JADLAP010000098.1 GCA_020848195.1 Phycisphaeraceae bacterium | reverse complement strand
TCGATGTTCAGCGTCAGATTTTTCCGGCTCGCGGCGTAGAGGAACGCCACGAGAATGTCCTTCTGCTCCTGGGCGGTCTGGCCGAACAGGTCTTCCTTCTCCTTGCGGGATTCAGGCGGGAAGGGCTTGAAAAACGAATCATCCTTCGCCCAGAACTGCTGCATCCGGGTTCCCGGCTGGATCGTCGTGGCATGGGTAAGCCAGTGACGACCCCAGCGATGCTGCAGGCGCTGGGCGACATGGACGAGATTGGGCGAGCCGGCCGGGGGTTCCTTCGGCGTCACGTTCAGCTTCGCCACTTCCGCGCCACCCTTGCCAGCCGGCGCATCGGAACCATAGCCGTCGTCTTCACCGTAGCCGTCGTCGGCTTTCGTGTCATCCGTTTTCTTCGCATCCGAACCGCTGTCGTCGCCGTAGGCGTCGTCCTCGGCTGCTGCTGCTGCGTCGGCGGCATCGGTGGGTTTGACCAGCAGGCCGGCGCTGGCGAGCAGTTGCTCATCGCCGAGGCGGTGACACTGACCAGCCATGCAACCCATCAGGCCGAACAGCCGCTGGCCTCGGGCCATGTCCATGTCGGTGAGATTGGGCTTGAGTTCCTCCACATACGGATAGCTCGTGTCCGTCCATGTCGAGGCCAGGGTCCGGAACTGCGCCAACACCTCGCTCCACTTCGTCCTCCGGCCTTCCAGATTCACCCTTCGCGGATCGAGGCTGCCCGGCGTGGCCAGGTCCAGACGTTCCGCCAGGTGTTCGAGCACGTGAATCTGCCGCGCCAGCGACGGCTGCTCGAACCAGTCGCCGCCTTCATGCTGCGAGAGCCATCGCTCGATCGGCTGCAAGGTCGCGGCGAGTTGCCCAGCCAGCACATCGGTAGCGCCGCTGAAGTAGTCCACCACCACGCGGGCCTGCTCGGGTGAAAGCGCGAAGCTGGGCATGCGGACGTGCAGCCATGGGCGGATCGGCTGCACATCACGCACGAAGTGGTACACCCAGTCCGGCTGGGTCTTGGCGCCCTGCCCCACCAGCCGTGGCGGAGCCCAGTTCAGCGCGTCAGCGTTGAAGCTGCCGTCCGGCTTGTGCGTGCCGAAGTAGTGCTGAATCTGGACGTCGTTGCCTTCGATGTTGTGACAGCCATAACAGTTCAGCAGCGTGGCGAGTTGCCGGCCGTGCACCTGTCGCATCTTCGCGGGCGAGTAGGTCGCGGCGATCAGTTCGGGCTTGACCAGCGGCTTGCGGATGCTGGTGACGTAGGTGACCAGGCTGTGGACCTCGTCATCGGTCAGGAAGAACTTGGGCATTTTCAGCTTGTCGTAAGGCCGTCCGACGTGGATGCCACCGCCGAGACTGCCGTCGAGGGATTGCCTTCCGCGATCGTAGACGCGCGTGTTGTGCAGTTTCTCATACAACCAGGGCCGGCGGCTGGATGCGACATGCTCCCATGACAGTTCCTGCTTACGGAGCGCGGGACTGTCGACCGTGATGGCCGGGGCCGAGGCTGCCAGGCCTTCGTGATCAACCTTGTACGTTTCCAGCGGATAAGCTCGCTCACGATCGAAACCATCGGCGAAATAGCCGAAGTCGAGCTTGTGGGGATCTTTCGTGCCCCAGTCATCGAGTTTCACGCACGCGGAAGGCGCGTTTTCAAAGCCGGTGATCGCGTGGCAGCCGTTGCAGCCGTAGTACGTGATGGACTTTTTGCCGAGGAAGTCCAACTGCTGCTCGCGGGTGAGGCTCTTGACTTCCTGCTCCGCGGCTTCGAGCGGCATCTGACCGCCGGCCTTCAGCGACGCCACCAGCTTGAACAGCATCTCCTGTCCCTGGCTGTCCAGCTTGAGGAAATCCACAGGTTCGTAGCCCGGACGGTCGAGGGAGAGCAGATACGCCGCCAGATCGCCGGCTTCCTGCTCGCTGAGGCGGAAGCTGGGCATGATGGTGCTGTCGGAGTAATGCGTGGGATTGCGGAGCCAGTCGTAGACCCATGTTCTCGCTTCGCTCTCGGACCTGCCGGCCTTGAGCTTGGTTCCCACACCGGAAAGCTCAGGCCCCACGCAGCTGACCAGCTTTTGCAGATGTTCGCGGGCGTACCACTGCTGCTGGTTGTAGTCCATGGCCTTGTACCGGGCCGCGGCGTCTTCAGCGGACATATGTTCGCGCTGCATGAGGTCGGAGACGATCCACTGCTCGCCGGTATCCGCCATGTTGGCGTGACAGGCGAGGCAGCCGACGGTCTGGAAGAGCTTGTGGCCGGCGTCCGCGTCGCCCGGCTTGGCGGGCGGGGTCTGGGGTTTGTAGGCCTTGCCGTCGGCCGGCGGCGTCTGACGCAGGTAGTGCGTCATCGCCGCCACTTCCACACGCGTGCGCAGGATGTCCACCGGCGAACTGTTGTTCTCCAGCATGAAGTAGTGCGGCATCTTCGTCGTCGGTCGAAACGCCTTGGGCGACCAGATCCAGCTTGCCGTCATCGCATCGCTGAGCTTGTCTTTCACATGCACCAGACTCGGGCCGATCTTGCGCACGTCCAGGGCGTTCTCCAGCGATGTGACCGCATGGCAGTTGGCGCAGCCGAAGGCGACAAAGTCCCTGCGGCCCTCGAACAGCTTCGGCGCTTCCTCCGCGATGTCGAACACTTCCGTGTGGCATTTCGCGCAGCTGGACTGCACGTAGTCCAGCGAATGCATCGGCTTTTCCCAGTGCGTGTAGTGCGTTTGCTCCCAGTGGTGCCGCTTGCTCCAGAACCGGCTCTGACGGACGGCCCGGCGAAGAAGGCCCGGATCATCGAGCGGATGCTGGTACGCCGCGACGTCGCCGTGCGGCTCGTACCGCGGCGCAAAGGGCGCGGGATCATGCGGATCGTTGAGATTCAAGTCGGCATGGGAGTAGCGTTCGTGCGACGCGACGTGGCCCTGTTCGCCGACGACCTCCGCGGATCGGAGCTTCGTCACCAGTTCGGGATCGTGCGCGACCGTGCTCGTCTGCTCCGTGGCGCGCTGAGCGCGGCGGATCAGGCGGTCGATGTCGTCATCGCTGCCGATCCGGCCGGCGATCATGGAATCCGGCAGCGGCTGCCCGGTCCGGGCGTCAACCCATATCTCGCGCGGCACATGCGTGGCGTGCGTGAAATTCGTTTCCTGTCCCGCGCCTTCATGGCAGACGGTGCAGCCCATTGACTTCATGGGATGCTTGCTTTCAACCTCCGCATACAGGTCCATGCGCGGATGGCCCAGGAGCACGGGGTCGTCGCTGACGGGACGCAGGCCCTGCTTGGCGCGAACTTCGTTGTACTGGTCGATCAGCGTTCGGCGATACATTTCCCGGATCATCTTGAACGGGTCGTCGCCGACCTGCCGGCGCAGCGCGGACTGAAGGTCATCCACGTAGTACCTGGCCTGGGCGTACCACTGCGCGTAGGCAACCTTGTCGCTGCCTGCGTTGCCCTGGACCAGTTCCGCCAGACGGGGGGCGACCTCGTCAGCTTTGTCCAGCGCGGCCCGGTCGTCGCGGGTCAACAACGGGCTTAACCGCGCCATCGCGGCCTGATCCACCTCCGCCAGCGCCGCCTGAGCCTGTTGGCCCAGCGACGCCGCTGCCCGATGCCAGAAGTCGATCATCACCACCGGACTGAGGTTGCCCACGTGGTCCATGTCCTGCCCCTGGGCCACGGCGATCTGACGTTCGATGAAGGCGACCTGGGTCTGAGGCTCAAACGCGGGATTGTCGATGTTCACGTGGCAGGTGGCGCAGCGGTCGATGGTTTCCACCTGGACGAAGTTGTAATCCGTCAGCACGCTGGGCACGACGACCTGCTGGACGTTTTCGCTGGGGTTCATCCAGTCCAGCAGCGGCGCATTGCGGAGCTTTTCACCGACCCAGCCCGCGCCGTGGGGATCGAGGGCAGCCAGTTTGTCCTCCAGGTTCTGCCTGCCGCGATGGATGTTGCCGATCTGCTTTTCCGTCTCACGGACTTCGGCCTGTTTCTGCTGCACCGCGGCATTGGCGGCAGCGATGGCTTCGTCGTAGCCCGCCATCTGGGCGAACATCGCATCGTACTCGGACTGGATGGCAGCCAGTTGCTTGCGAAGGTCGCGGGCCTGGGGGCTGTCGTCGCCGAACTCCAGTTTGGCGCGTTCGAGCTGCTGGGTCTTGGGGCCGATCTCGCCTTTCTTGACCGCCAGCTTCAGACTCAGTTTGTTTTTCAGTTCCAGTTGCCGCTCCGCTTCCTGCTGGAGCTTGGCGATGTCGTCGTGCGGAAGCTGATCGCGGAGTTTTTGAAGCTGGCTTTCCAGATCGGCCAGTTGCTTCTGGACCTGGGCTCGGCCGGCCTGCGCCATGGCGTCGCGGGTCAGCGCGGTCTGCCAGACGCGGGCCTGCTGCTGATATCCGCGCCAGGTGCGCGTGTAGTCGCTGAGCACAAACCAGACGGTGCTCAGCAGCAGCAGCGAGGCCGCGATGAGAAAGTAAACATTGAGTCGCCGGATGTTCCAGAAGGTATCGGTTGTTACGGGCATAGGACCCTCAAGTCGAAGACACGAGACCAGAACCCGGCGGCCATGCACGCTTCCCTGCGACGCCGGACCCGGCCGCGGCGAACGGAACATGGCGTCCCCGGCCCCGCGGCGGGATGGATTGTAGGCACGCTCCTGCGTCCGCGGGCAAGTTGAGATTCTTGTACCTGTTAGTCCATGATTCCGCAATGTTCAGCAAGCAGACAAGCATCTGCATCCCGGGGCCGGCGCATCGGGATCATGACGCGGACGAGGTGAAATGCCCGAATGTCCAAACCCGAACTGGCGGGATATGGGATTCCACGCGGCCCGGCATCAAGGGATTGAGTGGGCGAGAGGCTTGATTTTTACCCCCGCGAAGCCTGTTTTTGTCGATTTTGATCCCGATGATCCCGTTTTTCCGCCTATGATCCCTGAAGGATCAAAATCGGACCCTCATCGAGCCAAGTCGCTGTCGCACACAGC
>JADLAP010000097.1 GCA_020848195.1 Phycisphaeraceae bacterium | reverse complement strand
GCAAGTCAATGCTTTCCCCGGATGTTGCGTCTACCTACGCAAGAACCGGAAGAAACAAAAAACCCGGCTGGATAGCCGGGTTGAGGATGCTCAGGTGTTGCGGGGTCGCGGTCAGATCAGATATTCGCTTTCGAGCGACTGACGGATTTTTTCCAGGGCTTTGTTCTGAATCTGGCGGACGCGTTCCTTGGTCACGCCGATGATCTTGCCCACCTGCTCCAGCGTCAGCGACTCGGCGTCGGCTGCCCGCGAACGCCGGCTGCCCACGCCGAAGCGGTGTTCGATCACTTCCTGCTCGATCTCCGTCAGCTCGGCCCGGTTCTGGTCGATGATCGTCCGGATCTCGTCGGCGCAGTCGCCCTCGTGGGCCTGACGCTTGCGTTCCATGAAGTCCGACTTTTCCAGCTTCGGATCGAAATCCGTCGGGAATAGCTGGCGGTACTTGCTGAGCTTGACGCCGGAGCGGCTGAAGGCCTTGAGGATCGCGCGGCAGGCGTAGGTCGAGAACTTGAACCCGCGGGCCACGTCGAACTTGTCCACCGCCCGCAGCAGTGCCATATTGCCCTCGCTGACCAGGTCGGCGAAGTCCACCTCGCTCATCCGCGTCCGCTTGGCCATCGCCAGCACCAGCGCCAGGTTGGTCTGGGCGATCTGGTCGCGGTAGCGCTCGGACTTGCGGTACCAGTCGAGCAGCTCGCGGGCGGCTTCGGCGCGGATGCGGCCGGCCTTCTCGATCTGATCCCGCAACTGCGACACCATGAACCGGCAGTAATTGAATTGCAAGAACAACGCCCGCTCTTCCGCGGCGGTCAGCAGCACCGTGCCCACGTTCTGCTTGACGTGGTCCGACAGATTCTCCATCACCGGGCGATACCAGCTCACGTCCGGCTGACGGATCGGCGGAGCATCGTCAAAGATCGCCTTCCGGGCGTCCTCGCCACGGAACATCGCGTTGTCCACGTAATCGCACTTGCTCGGCAGCACTGCTTTGAGCGTTGCCTGATCCCGGGCGTTGAGCTGGCTGGGCGTGTCCGTCAGAGCAATGCTTCGACTGCGTCGGGCCTGCTCCAGCGGCGAGTAGCGGTCGGTTAAGGTCTGGTCCATGGCGCCTTGCCTTTCCTGCACGATGATGACGGTCTATCTCTGTTCCCCATCATCCAAGCGGTGGTAAACAAGGGTGATCGTGCCGAGAACGACGACTGCATCGTCCACAATAATGTACCCCAACCCACCTCAACTTGTTTCATGCTCTTTAGAATAATTCAAAATTCAACCCTTTGCATCCGCCTGCCATCACCGGCTGTTCGACAGGCTGTTCTCCCGGCCTGTCAGCGGCATAAGTCAACGCAAATTCGGTAGTAAAAAAGAGATAAAAAGATTGCATTTTCCTGTTGTTCAAATCGGCCTTCTGGAACACTTCCACGCCTCCAACCTTGACCCTCCCCGCAGGCACGCCTACCATCAGCCCCGAATCCAACATCGCAATTGCGGAATCAAGAAACCAAGTTCTGGCTCTCAACAATCACGGCGGTGGCGAATTCTAATCCATCGTCACGTTCACAGCAAAGGAGCCGTCATGCCCTTCACCCTACCCGAACTGCCCTACGCTTTTGACGCCCTGGAGCCGGTCATCGACGCCCAGACGATGCAGATCCATCATGGCAAACATCATGCCGCGTACGTAACCAACCTGAACAAGGCTCTGGAAGGGCTGACGCATCCTGATTGCGTCAATGACCTGATCAGCGACCTGAGCAAAGTTCCCGATGACAAGCGAACCGCAGTCCGCAACAACGGAGGCGGTCACGCGAATCACAGCCTGTTCTGGAGAACGCTCAAGCCCGGCGGCAAGGCGGGCGAACCCACGGGCGACCTGGCGGCCGCCATCGGCCGGGACTTCGGCTCCTACGCCGCGTTCAAGGAAAAGTTCGCCGCCGCCGCCGCCACCCGCTTCGGCTCCGGCTGGGCGTGGCTCTGCGTCAAGGCCGACCACAAGCTCTGCGTCTGCTCCACTCCCAATCAGGACAACCCCCGCATGGCCGGCCTGGTCGATTGCCCCGGCTTCCCCATCCTCGGCCTGGATGTCTGGGAACACGCCTACTACCTCAAGTACCAGAACCGCAGGCCCGACTACGTCGCCGCGTTCTGGAGCGTGGTCAACTGGGAAGCGGTGGCCAAGTACTACGACAAGGCGATGGGCAAGACGGCCTGCGCCTGCTCCCACTGATCTGATTGCCATACCCCGCTGTGTGCAGGTGGCCATCCCGCCATCCACTGCACACCCCCGCCAGACGCGCCCCCTCGACCCCGCCAGTCGAGGGGGTGCGTTGTTTTGATTCGTGCGCGACGATGTGTGAACCAGACGCGACAAGTCGCGGCGCTACGCACAACGCACAACACCGTCACGACCCAAGCCCTCCGATGCGGCGTCTTCGCCGCTTCGGCGGGGTCTGCATTTCGTTGTGTATTCAGACGCGGCTTCCGGGAATCTTATTTCGCCAGTTCCAGCAGCAGTTCCAGCCCACGATCCAGCATTTTTTCGTCGCAGGCGTAGCTGATGCGGAAGTGCGTGTCGCGGGCGCTGAAGACGTTGCCGGGGATGATGAGCAGGCCGCGTTCCACGGCTTTTTCCACGAACTTCGCGCCGGTGAGGCCTAGGCGGTCGGGCACTTTCGGGAAGGCGTAGAACGCGCCGCCGGGGGTGGTCAGCTCGAACGTGCCGCGAAGCGCCTGGACCACGCGGTCGCGCTTGCGGGCGTAGGCGTCGATGTACGGCGTCATGTCCTGCTCGTGGGCCATCAGTCCCGCCCACTGCACCATGGAGGGCGCGCAGACGAACGAGTACTGCTGGAGCTTGGTCATCTGTTCGATCAGCGCCTTAGGTCCGGCCGCGTAGCCCAGACGCCAGCCGGTCATGCCGTAGGTTTTGGAATAGCCGCGCAGCAGCAGCACGTTGGGCGAAAAGTCCGCCGGGGACGGGCAGCGTTTCACACCGCTTCCGGCTGGGCGTTCGACCTTTTCGTAGCAGAACTCGTCGTAGATTTCGTCGGACATCAGCAGGATATTGTGCTGATCGCAGAACGCCGCGATCTGGCGGCATCGGTCGAGGGTGGACACGACACCGGTGGGATTCGACGGCGAATTGAACATCAGCATCTTCGTGCGCGGCGTGATCAGCGGCGCCAGCCGTTCGGGCGTGAGCTGGAAATCGGGATAGGTGTCCACATGGACCGCCTTGGCCCCGGCGAGGGTGATCAGGTGGCGGTACATGACGAAGCAGGGATCGGGGATGAGGACTTCATCGCCGGGGCCGACGCAGGTCATCAGGGCCAGGAGCAGGCCGCCGGAGACGCCGGAAGTGACGAGCAGGCCGAAGTCTTCGCTGCGCCACAGGGGCAGCTCATCGCGCAGCTTGCCGCGGATGGTGGCGTGCAGTTCGGCGATGCCCTGCGTGACGGTGTAGCTGTTGAGGCCCTTGCGGATGGCGGCGGCGGCGGCGTCCTTGACGGGCTGCGGCACATCGAAATCGGGCTGGCCGATGGACAGGTTGATCGGATTCTTGAGCTTGGCCGCCAGATCGAACACACGGCGGATGCCGGAGGCGTCGATGGCGCGGAGACGGTCGGTGATGAAGCGGTTGGGGTCGAACATGGTCAGCCTTCACAATCTGGGCGGGGTAGGGATAGAGGCAACAATATACCGTGCTCCGTATCATGGGGAACTTTCGTCCGCGGAGCTTCGGCGGTATCGTCCTGCGTCAGCGAAACAAGGAGCAGTCCGTGTCACGTTTGCCCGTATTTGATCTGCGAACCCGAGTGGGGCTGGACGGCTGGCAGGATCGCCTGCACCGGCTGCGTCAGACGGCGTCGGCCAGCGGTGAAGCGGCGGCGACGGTGCAGCGGATCATCGAGGATGTCCGCGAGCACGGCGACGCGGCTGTGGTCAGGTACATGCGGCAGTGGACCGATCCGGACTTCACCGCTGATCGCATCCGCGTCATGCCGGAGGAACTGGCGGCCGCGGAAGCTTCGTTATCCAAACCCATGCGCGACGCGCTGACGCGGTCCATCGAACACGTCCGGGCGTACCAGCGTCACATCCTGCCCCAGCCGCCTGCACCGGTGATGATCGACGGCGCGGAGCTGGGGATGCGTTTCACGCCGGTGGACAGCGTGGGCTGCGCGGTGCCCGGCGGCGCGGCGGTGCTGTTCTCCACGCTCATCATGCTGGCGGCTCCGGCCCAGGTCGCCGGCGTCCCGGCTTCACGCATCAGCGTCATCAATCCACCCCCCACGCGCAAGGGCGACGAACCGGCCGGCGACATTTCGCCCCTCGTGCTGGCTACCTGCAGGCTCCTCGGCATCGACAAGGTCTACCGCATCGGCGGCGCTCAGGCCATTGCCTCGCTGGCGTTTGGCACCGCCGAAGTGGAACCCGTGGACCTCATCGCCGGGCCGGGCAATGTCTTCGTCCAACTGGCCAAACAGATGGTCAGCGGCGTCGTCGGAACCGACAACGGGTTCTACGGCCCAAGTGAAATCGTCACCGTCGCCGACGCCTCCGCCAAGCCTCGGCGCGTCGCCGCCGACCTGCTGGCGCAGGCGGAACACAACCCCGGCAAGTGCTTTCTTGTCACCTGGTCGCGCGACCTGATCGACGACATCGAACGCGAGATGGATCGCATGATCGGCTCGCTACCGCGGCGCGACGCCATCGAATCGGCTTTGAAAACGGAATCCGCCGCGCTGCTCGTGCGGGATGCCGATCAGGCGGCGCAGGTCGCCGACACCATCGCCGCCGAGCACGTGAACCTTGCCGTGGCCGATCCCTCGCAGTGGCTCGGTCGGCTCAAGCATGGCGGCGAATTCTTCCTCGGCGATCAGACGCCCGTTGCGGCAGGCGACTACTACGCCGGACCCAGCCACTGTCTGCCCACCGGCACCACCGCACGCTTCGCCAGCGGCATCAGCGTCTACACCTTCCTCAAACGCAGCGGGACCGTCGGCTATCCACAAGGCATGTCGCCGCGGACCATCGCCGACATCGCCCGACTTGCCGAGGCCGAAGGCTTGGACGCGCATGCCCTGTCCGTCCGCGTGCGCGGGGAATAAGTCAACACAACAAGAAGGACACCCGTATGGCCTTGCTCACCTGGCTGTGCAGTTCGATGACGCGTGTGTTTCTGATGGCGGACGCCCCCGCATCCCGCCGCCGCAGCTTGAACTTGCTGGCGGCCAGAGGTCAGCGTCTGGCTTTTCAGGCTGCGTTCCGGTTTGACGCACCTGAACTACTGGATGTGGAAGCGTCGGTCGATGCGGGCCACGGCCTGTCCGCGCAGGTTCGCCGGGTACACAGCGTGCCGATGCCGAACTTCAACACCGAAGTGCCCGACGACGAACGCGACGGCGTGGGTCTGATCCCCGGCTACGTGCCTGATGCCCTGATGCCCGAAAGCAAGGCTCAGTTCATGGCGGGCCAGAACCACGCGTTCTGGATCACGCTGACTGTTCCGTCGGATCTCAAGCCCGGACGATATGAGGTCGCCGTCACGCTGTCACCCCGGGATGGCAGGCCGGCACGCTTGACCGCGACGGTGGAGGTGGCCAAGGTGGTGCTCCAGCCGCGACGCAACTTCACCGTCACGCACTGGTTCTACCCCGACGCCATCCTCGACTGGTACGGCCTTCAGCCGTGGGACCGCGCGGGCTGGCCGATCTTTGAAAAATACATGCGCAACTACGCGGAGCACGGGTCGGACATGATGTACGTGCCCGCGTTCACCCCGCCGCTTGATGGCGTCAAACGCCCCACGCAACTGCTGCGCGTCCGCCAGCGCGGCAGCGGCGTCAAAGCGAATTACGACTTCAACTGGACCGAGGTCAAACGCTGGATCGCCACCGCCAAAGTCTGCGGCATCCACCAGCTTGAATGGGTTCACCTGTTCTCGCAATGGGGCGCGAAGTACGCCCTTCGCGTCTACGAAGGCCACGGTGAAACGGAACAACTGCTCTGGCCCCACGACACGCCGGCCACGTCGCCGACCTATCGCCGATTCCTCGGCCAGCTTCTGCCGAAGTTTCATCGCTTTCTGGAAGCGGAAAACCTGCTGAATGTCTCCTCGTTCCATTTGTCCGATGAGCCGCACGGCGACGAACAACTGGCCAACTACCAGGCTGCCCGCAATCTGCTGCGCGAGCTGGCGCCGTGGATGAAGGTCATGGATGCTCTGTCCGACATCCGCTTCGGTAGCGAAGGTCTGACCGACATGCCCGTCCCATCGATCAAAACAGCCCTGCAGTTCATGGAGGCTGGCATTCCTTCATGGTGCTACTACTGCTGCGGGCCGCGCGTGCGGTTCCTCAACCGCCTGCTCGACACGCCGCTGGCGAAAATCCGCATGAACGGCTGGCTGTTCTACCGCTGGCCCTTCCATGGATTTCTCCACTGGGGCTACAACTACTGGTATCAGAGCCAGACGCGCAAGCTCATCGATCCCTTCCTGTGCAATGATGGCAAACACTGGCCCAACTGGGCGCATGGCGACACCTTCGTGGTCTACCCCGGCAACGCCGAGACAGGCCCGATCGACTCCATCCGCTGGGAAGTCTTCCACGAATCCATGCAGGACTACGCTTTGCTGCAAACCCTCGGCATCGATCCGCGAAGCAAACTGATGTCGCCGCTGCGAAGCTTCGAGGATTTCCCCAAAACGGAACAGTGGATCGATGCGGCGCGCCGCCGGCTGCTCAAGTAAATCGGCTTGTCCATCCAACAACAAAGCCCGCGTTCGAGGAACGCGGGCTTCGTGTGATGTCGATGGTTTGTTGAATTGGATCAGCCGAGGTCGGGGCACAATTGCTTGACGACGGCCACCAGGTCCTTCACGTGGCTGGCGGATTCGTCGAGGAGTTTTTTCTCGGCCGCGTCGAGGGACAGTTCGAGGACCTTCTCCACGCCGGCTTTGCCGAGGACGCAGGGAACGCCGACGAAGTAGCCGCCGACGCCGTATTCCTTGTCGCAGAAGCCGGCGCAGGGGAGGATGCGTTTCTTGTCCTTGACGATGGCTTCGACCATCTGGATGACGCCGGAGGCGGGGGCGTAGTAGGCGCTGGTGCCCATGAGCTTGACGATTTCGCCGCCGCCGACCTTGGCACGTTCGACGCAGGCGTTGATTTTCTCGGCGGAAAGGAGCATGGAGACGGGGATGCCGTGGACGCTGGTCATGCGGGGCAGGGGCACCATGTCGTCGCCGTGGCCGCCGAGGAGCAGAGCCTGCACGTCTTCGACGGAGCAGCCGATTTCCCAGGCGATGAACGTGCGGTAGCGGGCGACGTCGAGGCAGCCGGCCTGACCGATGATGCGATGCGTCGGGAAGCCGGTGGCTTTCCACGCGGTGTAGACCATGGCGTCCAGCGGATTGCTGACGACGATGACGACCGCGTTGGGCGCGTGCAGTTTGATGTTCTCGCTGACGGAGCGGACGATCTTGACGTTGGTGGAGATCAGGTCGTCGCGACTCATGCCGGGCTTGCGGGGAATGCCCGCGGTGATGACGACGACATCGGAGCCGGCGATGTCCTTGTAATCGGTGGTGCCGACGATGCGGGAATCGAAGCGTTCGATCGGGCCGCACTGGGCGAGGTCGAGCATCTTGCCCTTGACGACGCCCTCGGCCTGGGGGATGTCGAGGACGACGATGTCGCCGAGTTCCTTGGACGCCGCCCACAGGGCGCAGGACGCGCCGACGTTGCCGCCGCCGATGACCGTGATTTTCGCACGTTGAATCATTGATGTGTTCCTTGTTGGAATAGTTCCTGGATTCCGCGCCGCGGCACGGAGGGGCGAAATGATAGGACAAACCATTCCGCCGATCCACGCGCGTCGCGCGATTACCAATTCACCGCGACTTTGACGACGACCTTGAACACCTCGCCGCCCCGCGGCCCGGCAAGGCCCGGCGCGTGGACATCGTGGGGATGAAACACGACAAAGCTTCCGGCGGCGACGGTGATCTGATCGCCGGCGACGTCGTAAAACGTCACGTCCTTCGCCTCGTCGTACGGCTGGGTGATCTTCAGTGCCGGGGACAGCAGCGTCCAACCCATGCGCTCGACGCCGGCGGCGACGTACTGCACGTCGATGTACCTGCGATGCGACTCCCACACCGTCGCCGGCCCGGGTTTGGGCGCGTAACGCTGCGCGATGGCGAAAAGGCGATCACTCTGGATGTCCGTGCGTCCATCGGGCAGCGACGTCAGATCCGTATGCGCCAGAAAGTGCATCGCCGCCGCGATGCCGGGATGCAGGGGACGGTACAGGGACGCGTGTTCGAGCGTGTCGAGGAGCATGACGGAAGATGATAGCGACGGGTGGACAAAGACGCGCAAGCTGTCAGCTTGCGGCTGTGACGGATCCGTTTTTGTATGCTTTGGACATGCCGGTCTACCTGTTCACGCTGCACGCATATGCCTCGTGGATGCCGGATCGTCCTCGCGGATATGTGCAAGACGGCAAGATTCTCCCTGCCGATCCGGACATGGCGGACAACTACCGGCGTCGTCAGCG
>JADLAP010000331.1 GCA_020848195.1 Phycisphaeraceae bacterium | reverse complement strand
TTTTTAGAATAGCGCGACAATATGTACGATAACAATCCGACACTGGAAGGTATAAAAACCATCGACGAGGCGAAACAGGGCCAGGTTTTGTACCGGGAGCATTGGCAGGAATCATCCGTGCCCGGCGGTAAAAAGTTTTACATCGAGAGTTACGGCTGCCAGATGAATTTTTCCGACAGCGAGATCGTGGCTTCCATTCTGGCCGAAGTGGGTTTTACACCCACCCGGAACTTAGAAGAAAGCGACCTTATTTTAGTCAATACCTGTTCCATCCGGGAAAAAGCCGAAGAAACCGTGCGCAAGCGCCTGCGTATTTTCGAGGCGGTTAAAAAACAACGGCCCGGCGCCATGGTCGGCGTATTGGGCTGTATGGCCGAACGGCTGAAAAAACAATGGCTGGAGGAGGAAAAACTGGTCGATCTGGTGGTTGGCCCCGATGCCTACCGCGACCTGCCCAACCTCATCGGCGCCGCCGAAGAAGGCAACCGCATGGTGAACGTTTTGCTCAGCCGGGAAGAAACCTACGCCGATATCAACCCCGTACGCCTCGAATCGAACGGCGTCACGGCTTTTATCAGCATCATGCGCGGCTGCGACAATATGTGCTCCTTTTGCGTGGTGCCTTTCACCCGCGGACGCGAGCGCTCCCGTGATCCGTTCAGCATTGTGGCCGAAGCCACTCACCTGTTTGAGAACGGTTACCGGGAAGTCACCCTGTTGGGCCAGAATGTGGACTCCTACAAATGGGACAACCCCGAAACCGGCCAACACACCGACTTCGCCGACCTGCTGGAAATGGTAGCCCTGTTGCACCCCACCCTGCGCGTGCGCTTCAGCACCAGCCACCCAAAAGACATGACCGACAAGGTGCTGCACACCATGGCCCGCCACCACAATATCTGCAAATACATCCACCTGCCGGTACAATCGGGCAACAGCCGCATCCTCGAACTGATGAACCGCACCTACGACCGGCCCTGGTACGAACAACGCATCGAGGCCATCCGCCGGATTCTGCCGGACGCAGCGGTGTCGAGCGACATCATAACCGGTTTTTGCAGCGAAACGGAAGAAGAACACCGGGATACGCTGAGCATCGTCGAATGGGCCAACTTTTCGATGTCGTACATGTTTTTCTATTCCGAACGCCCGGGCACCCTCGCTGCCCGCAAATACGCCGACGACATCCCGGAGGAAGTAAAAAAACGCCGCCTGAACGAGGTGATCCGCCTGCAAACAGCCGTCAGCCTGCGCCACAACCAAGCCGACATCGGCAAAACGTTCGAGGTATTGATCGAAGGCAACTCCCGCAAATCGGACCGCGATTTTTGCGGTCGCAGCACGCAGAACAAGATGGTTGTTTTCCCGAAGAAAGAAGGATTGAAGCCGGGAGATTATGTTATGGTAAAAATTTTGGATGCGACGAGTGCGACATTATTGGGATCAATTGTTTAATTTAAATCATAAGGAAATAGTCATTTATGACTGATGTTCTGATTTTACAGGAACGTATAAAAAATTCGATTCTCGTTGGCGAGAGCGACTTTCGAGAATTTAAATCTGCATGGGA
>JADLAP010000096.1 GCA_020848195.1 Phycisphaeraceae bacterium | reverse complement strand
GAAGCTGAGACCGCGTGATGGCATGGATGCCACAAAGGTCAAACGCGCCGCCGATCGCGCCTCCTTCCGGGGGCTGGGACATGCCGCCGCGGCCATACGGCTCACCGCCCGCCGCAGCGTTCGCAAGTCCAAACGTCCGTCACTTGCGGGTTCGCCGCCGCACACACGCAAGGGCCAACTGAAAAAGGCCATTGTTTATGCGGTGGAGAAAGGCAAGCAGGACGCGGTGGTCGGTCCCACGCATGAACTCGTCGGCCCGTCCGCCATGGCCCATGAATACGGCGGCAAATTCCGGGGGCAAAACTATCCGAAGCGCCCGCTGATGGGGCCGGCCCTGGAACAGAACAAGGACAGGCTCCCCAAGTTCTGGTCGTCGTCAATCAAATGATGGAAGCGAGGTGAACGATGGGTGTTCGTCTTGGAATGGAATGTCGACTCTACTTCGGCGCAGCCGGCGCTACGGCCACGTCGGAACTCAAGAACGTCAAGGACGTGACGCTGAACCTGGAGACGGGCGAAGCGGACGTCACCACGCGCGGCAACCAGGGCTGGCGCGCGACCGTGGCGACGCTCAAGAGCGGCAGCGTCGAGTTCGAGATGGTGTGGGACACGGCGGAACCCGGTTTTTCCGCGGTGAAATCCGCCTACTTCAGCAACACGCCGATCGCCCTGGCCATCCTCGACGGCGAGAACGGTGAAGGCCTGGACGCCGACTTCACTGTGACCAACTTCAGCCGCAGCGAGCCGCTCGAAGAGGCGGTCACAGTGAGCGTGACGGTGAAACCCACCTACTCCACCCGCGCCCCGGCGTGGGTGCAGGGCAGCGGAACTGCAGGGGGCACTTCCGGGGGAGGGGGCGGGAGTTGATGCGGATGAACCGGTCAATACCTCGCTGACCGTCGCTCGTCGATGACGGTTTCGGACATCGGCTTGCCATGGATTTTGATCGATGCTCGGAACGCAGCGAGTGAAGGCATTGGAGCACACGGCTTGCGGACAACCGGCGACTCGGCAATCGCAATCAGTTCGGCCACGGGTTTACCCCCGCGTGTCAGAACAACCCGCTCACCGCGAACTGCGGCGTCGATGAGTTCGTCCAATCGCTGACTGGCTTCGGTGACATCGACCGATTCCATCGTGTTTCTCCTTGACATAACCATTCTACGGTCGAAAGGCCATTGATACGGAAAGAATCTCATGAGACTTTTCACTGACAACGCTGGCCGGCAATGGACAGTGGTCATCAATGTGGACACCATCAAGCGCGTGCGCGGCCTGGTGGGCGTCAACCTCTTGGAAGTGATTGGCCCCCGGAAGAAAGACGACGCCGAAGGCGATCTGCTGTCGCGTCTCAGCAGCGATCCGATCCTCCTCTGCGATGTGTTGTATGCCGTGTGCAAGCCGGAAGCCGACACGCGGAATGTCACGGATGAGGATTTCGGCAGGGCCATGGCGGGCGACGCCATCGATCAGGCGACCACGGCTCTGCTGGAGGAACTGGTGGGTTTTTTCCCGCAGTCGAAGCGCCGCGTGCTCGGCAAGGCGCTGACCCGGCTGCGCGATCTGGAAAGCCGTGTGCTGGACGTGGCCGAGCGGAGGCTGGACGACCTGCGGATCGAGGCGGCGATGGAAGAGGCGCTCCGCGAGATGGACGCCGCGTGGCTGGCGACGCCGAGCGGCTCATCTGGCAACTTGCCGGCATCGTCGGCGTCGATCCCGGTCCCCGGACCTTAAGGGAACTGGTCGTCATGGCTGAGGCTCGGCAGCGCGAAGCGTGGGGACACACGTCGGTGCTGCTGGCCATGGCTGCCAATCTTGGCCGAATGCTGGCCGGGCGCAAGGGCGGCAAAACGTTCAAACCTTCGGACTTTGACCCGTTCGCCGGGCCCCCGCCCCCGGAAGTGCCCCCGCCCCCGGAAGCGTCCCCGGAAGCGTCCCCGGAAGCATTGCCCGGCAATGTTCGTCTGCTCAAGGACGTGTTCGTGGACAACAAACCTTTGGAACATTTGGAAGGACTCCATTCATGACGCGTAACCAGATTATCTTTGCTTTCGTGCTCGTTCTCATCGTCGTCGGCCTGGCCTCGTGTGCCGGCTTTGACCTTGGCGATGTGGTCAAGGTTCGCACGCCCAATCGCGTGCAGCAGACGGCTGGGCTGCCGTCGAGCACATCGCTCAACGAGGCGGTGGTGGAATACCAGGCCTGGTTCGAGGATGTGCAGCGCACGGGGGCGCAGTGGAAGAGCAACATCGACCGCGCCAACGAAGTGCGCGGGATGCTCAGCCAGATCACCTTGTCCGCGCTCGACGAAGTCGGCCCTACGCTCGCCGGCATTCCCTTGCTCGGTCCCATGCTGCCCGCCGCCACGGGATTGCTCGGCCTGTTCCTCGGCGTCGGCAGCCTCCGCAAGGAGAAGGAAGACTCGTTCAACAAGGGTCTGGAAGAAGGTCGCAAGACCACCACCTCGGCGGGAGCATGACCCATGGTGTCGGCACGTGGCATCAAGGCCGGCTCTGCGTATGTCGAGTTGTTCGTCACGGACAACAAGCTCGTGCGTGGACTTAGCGCCGCCCAGAAGCGGTTGAAAGCATTCGGCGAAGGCGTGGCCAATCTCGGCCAAAAGCTCGCCACGGTCAGCGTGGCCGTGGCGGGCTCGCTGCTGGCCAGCACCAAGGCGTTTATCAGCATGGGCGACGCCATGGCCAAGGCCAGTGATCGCACGGGCATTGCCGTGGAGACGTTGTCGGAACTGACCTTCGCCGCCGAGATGAGCGGGGCCAATCTCGAAACGTTTGAAAATGGCATTCGCCGGATGCAGCGAACGGTCGTGGATGCCGCCGACGGCACGCAGACGGCGGTGGACGCCCTGGCCATGCTGGGTCTGACCGTTGAAAACTTCCGGGGGCTGTCTCCGGATGAGCTGTTCAAACTCATCGCGGATCGACTGGCCGCGATTCCCGATCCCACCAAACGCGCGGCGGCGGCGATGGAAATCTTTGGCCGGGGTGGCGCGGAATTGCTGCCCATGATGAAGGATGGCGCGAAGGGCATTGAAGCTCTGCAGAAACAGGCCCGGGCGCTGGGGCTGACCCTGAGCACCCAGGCGGCGCGCGATGCCGAAAAGTTCGGCGACACGATGGACCTGGTGTGGAAAGTGGTCAAACGGGCTGCGTTTGCCATCGGGGCAGCCTTGGCCCCCATGCTGACCCGCGTGGCGGAAGCAGTCACACGCGTGGTGGCGCAGGTGGTGCAGTGGATCGAACGCAACCGCGACCTGATCGTGTACCTCGCCAAACTGGCCGCCATCGGCGTCGCGGCGGGCGTGGCGCTGATGGGCATCGGCTACGCGATCCAGGGTGTAGCCGCTGTGTTTGGCGGCATCGCCACGATCATCACCGGCGCGGGCACAGCTATCGGCGTCCTCGGCACCGTGCTGGCGGCGCTGCTGTCGCCGGTGGGTCTGGTCATCGCCGGCTTCGTCACCCTGGGCGCGTACATTCTTCGCGCCACAGGCGTGGCGGGCCAGGCATTGGATTGGCTTGCGCAGCAGTTCGCCGCGATCAAGGATCATGCGATTACCGCGTATCAGGGCATTGCCGATGCCCTGGCCGCGGGCGACATCAATCTGGCAGCGAAAGTCCTCTGGCTTGCCCTGAAACTCGAATGGCAGCGCGGCATTAGCGCCCTCGAATCCCTCTGGCTGGGATTCAAGGACTTCTTCCTCGGCATCGCGGTCGACGCCTTCTACGGCGCGGTCAAGGCACTGGCCGCCGCGTGGCATGGTTTACGCGCCGTGTGGGTGGAGACGCTTTCCTTCCTCGCCAAGGGCTGGGCGACTTTCACCGCCGGCTTCCAGTCCATCTTCCGCAAGGCCCAGCTCAAAGTGGAAGAGGGCCTTCACTACCTCATCGGCCTGTTCGACAAGAGCTACGACGTCGACATGGCGATCAACATCGCCCGCACGAACGAGCAGGCCGACCAGCAGAACATCGAGCAGCAAAAGCAGCAGTCCCTCCAGCAGAGCGACCAGCAGCGTGAGACCGACCTCGCCCGCATCGGCTCCGACTACGAATTCCAGCGTAAAACCCTCGACGAAACCGCCCAATCCGCTCACGACGAACGTCAGCATCTCTATCAGAAACAGATCGACGCATCCATGTCCGCCCTGGAATCCGCCCGCAAGGCCTACCGTGACGCACTGAATGAAGCCGCCCAGAAGCGTGAAGCCGCACAGTCCGCCGGCGCACCTGAAAATCCGCTGGACAACCTCAAGGACCGTCTGGCCGGCCTGGGCGACACGCTTGACAACATCGGCAAACGCACCATCGACGTGCGCGGCACCTTCAACGCCGCCGCCATCCAAGGCCTTGCCGCCGGGGGCAACCACGCCGAGCGCACCGCCAAAGCCACCGAGGAAACCGCCCGCAACACCAAGCGTCTGCTCACCGAAGCCCAGATGGGATCGCTGACGTTTGCGTAGCCCCGCCCCCGGAAAGCTGGCTGCAAACAATATCCGTGGAAATTACTGCGATTCGAGTTGTTCACCAACTTTGCCCAGCGCCTCAGCCATGAGATCACGACGAATGTACAGCCCCGATCGCTGCAACTCAGTCAGCAGTGGCGCTGCCTGGGCAATCAGTCCCGCTCGCTTGGCTCGTAGCACCACGCCCAGTGTGCCGATGACAGACACGCCGTGCGACCGGGCGGCGGTGCGAGCGAGTCGATCATCCAGCACCGCCAGCGCGGAGTCCTGGCGCAGGGCCACCGTGATCACGGATGTCTCGCCAGCGCCGAGTCCCCATTCCAGCACCGACGGATTCGGTGGTCCCATGGGAATGCGTTCCGCCCACCCCTTATCAATAGCTAGTCGTGCGGGATCGCTGGATGACCCGGCGCGAATCTCCTGCGCCACCTCCGCCGGGAGCAGCAGACGTGCGCACTGCCGTTCCAGCAGATCAAGCCGGCCCACGCGGGCCAGCAGGATCACAGGTGAAGCATTGACCACCCAGCATTCACTCAAGGCCGGCTTCCCGGTTCAGTTCATCCGCATCGACTTGAAGGGCGGATACTCCCATGCGGTGCAGTGCGTCGATGAATTGCTGGCGCGACAGTCCCGCCAACTCCGCCGCCCGTCCCTGGGACAGCCGGCCAAGCTCGTACCACTTCGCCGCTGCCGCCAGACGCATGTCGCTGGCCAGACCTGCCGCGTCTTGCCGCATCGCGGACAAAGCCGATTCCGGGATGTCGAT
>JADLAP010000095.1 GCA_020848195.1 Phycisphaeraceae bacterium | reverse complement strand
GTCCATGATCTGCGATCACGCGGACACACGGTGGCGACCATCGGCGACGGCGTCAACGACGGCCCGGCGCTCGCCGCCGCCGACCTCTCCATCGCCATGGGCGTTGCAGGCTCCGACGTCGCCATCCATGCCGCGTCGGTGTCCCTGATGAACAACCAGCTCAACCGCATCCCCTTTCTGATCCGGCTCTCCCGCCGCACGTCCGCCGTCATCACACAAAACATCGTTTTCGTGATGACGTACATCATCACCATGCTGGTTCTGCTGGGTCTGGGCTACATCACGCCGATGATCGCCGCCATTGCCCACGGATTCAGCTCCATCATCGTCGTCTTCAACTCGGCGAGGCTGATCCGGGAAGGCGAGGACCTGACGGACCACACCGCCACGGAAATGCCCGTCCGTCCGCATACGGCGGCATTCCCGACTCGCTGAATTGCACGGATATCCGCGTTTTACCGAGGAACCGTCTCATGCCTGTTCACGTGTACCGTTGCCTGAACGACGACCACATCCTGAGCGTGCGGCTCTGCGCGGCCAAACCGGTCGGCACATGGGCACAGTTGTGCCGAATGCTTGCTCTGCCGCCGGGCGACAGACCCGGTGAAACACCGATCGAGCTGCTTCGCACCCTGCCCTGCGATCATCATGCGGACCATGGTTCCTGCGGCTGCCGACATGACCACGATCACGACACACACGCGGCCGGAGAAACCACGCATGTGTCGATCTCCTGAAACAAAGCCCGCCGATGCGGCGTACTGACCGCTTCGGCGGGGCCATGGTTTCGTTTGATTCGCCGTCTTACAGCGTCACCACGCTGTTCTCACGCTGCGACTTGAGCGCCGCGGTGAACAGGCGATGGCTCATCGCCGCTTCCTCCAGCTTCACGCAGCCGGCGAACGGGGTGATCGGCTTGCCGTGGTGCAGTTCGTACAGGAAGCCGGCCCACATCTGCTGCACGGCATCGCTGAAGCCGAACTCGAAGATGCCCCCGGTGATGCTGGCGAACGCCGTGTCCATGCCCATGTCGATCTGCTGCCAGACCTGTTCTTCGCCCTGCTTGTAGACCATGATTTCAAGCAGCTTGGGATTTTTGGTGGTGAATCGCACGCTGGTCTTCGTGCCGTAGACGCGGACGTACCACGTGTTCTTTTCGCCGGGCGCGATGCGGAAGCTCTTGAACGTCCACGGGAAGATTTGTTCCGTGGCGGGGTCTTCCATCTCGCAGAGCAGGATGCCGTTGTCCCACGTTTTGCACGGAGCCATGCCGCCCTTGCCGTCGGGCCGGGTCTTGACGATGTCGCTGAGCACGGCCCGGACGTTGCGCGGCCGCCACCCGGCGCGGAACGGCACATGGCACGCATGCATGCCCAGGTCGCCGAGTACGCCGTATTCCCCGTTGATTTCGATCATCCGTTTCCAGTTGATCGGCTTCGTCACGTCCATGTCGGAACTATGCAGGAAGCCGGTTTCAACTTCGATGATCTGGCCGAGCTGGCCGGACTCGATGATCTGGCCGACCTTCTGCACCGCCGGGTAGAACGGCATCTGCGAGGAGCAGCGGACGAAGACGCGCGGGTTGGCGCGGGCGATGTCGAGAATGGCGGTGTTGGCGGCAAGGTCGATGCCGAAAGGCTTTTCGCCCATCAGGTGTTTGCCCGCGCTGATGATGTCGCCGTACACCGCCTGGTGCAGATTGTGCGGCACGGCGGCGTACACCGCTTCCACTTCCGCGCAGTCCAGCAGCTTGTGGTGGTCGTCGGTGTACAGCTTGATGTCCGGGAAATTCTGCTTGTACCAGTCATAAATGGCGGGATTCTTGTCGCAGATGGCCACAAGCTGCGGCTTCACGTCGATCTTGGACAGTTGGCACCAGCGGGCCGCGGCGCTGGCGAACTCGCGCCCCATCAGACCCGCGCCGATGATTCCGAAACGAACCGTTTTCATGAGTATCACTTTCCGAAAAGAGGATTACGCGCGCGGCGACAGGCGCAGCGCCGACTCCAGCCACCGCATGATGCGGGGATTCTCGAATTCGTTGTCGCGCGGATCGCACGGCATGGACAGTTCCAGCAGCAATGCCGCCCCGCCACTGCCCGCGAAGCGATGCCATTGGCCTGTGGGAATGGACAGGATTTGTCCCGGCTCCAGCACCGACGTCTTGCCGCTGAGCGTCAGTTCCGCCCGGCCCTTGACGATCAGGAACGTCTCATGCTTGAACTGATGCCGGTGCATCGGGCACTGCTGGTTTTGCTCGACAAACATGTACTTGCCGCAATAGCCGGCCTGCATCTCGTTGCAGATCCAGCACTCGACCAGCCCGGTGTTGGCGAACTCGCCCAGGCCGAAGTCCAGCACCAGCGGCGTCACGTTCTCCGGCAGCGCGACGCCCCATGCGGCCGCATGTTCACGCAGCGACCGCAACGCCTGCTGACGCTGCGCCATCGGAGCCTGCAACCGATCCAGATCATCGCTTTCGCTCATGGCTTGCTTCTCCCGAATCGTTCGGCCGTCAGGCCCGGTATGAACCGCGTCGCCTCGGTCAGCACGTCCGCGCATGAGTCGAACACGCAGGAGCAATGATGGATGTACGGCCCGCGGACGATCTGTTCTTCCCACGTGGGCCAGTGATCCACTTCCAGCCAGCCGTAGTATTCCTGGTTGTAAGGCCCATCCACCATCTTGCCTTCGCCGAAGCCCAGACGGAATCCGCCGCTGTCGCCGTCGAACCGCGCCAAAGTCACCGGCCCATCCTTGAGCTTGAAGTGCATCAGCGACGGCGGCAGACCTTTGAGAATCCACGGCAATCCGCAGGAAACCTTCGACCCCGGCGTACGTAGTGACAGCGGAGCCTCGAAGTGCCACAGCAGCACCGCATTGTCGTTGCCCGGATGACGGATCGTGATGTCCGGCAGGAACGAAGGCTCCGGCGTTCCACTGGCGGCTTCGAGCAGGATCGACGTCACCGCGCCGTGGACATCGCCCTCCGGCCCCACCGGAATGCCCAGATCATTGGCCAGTGACACGCCCAGCGACATCGACAAGCCTTCGATCTGCTGGAACGAATTGAACGTCTGCACGACGAAGCCGTCGAGATTGTGCTGCGCCGCCAGACTGACCAGCTCATCGCGCAGGGCCAGCGTCAGCAGCAGCGCGTCGCGGTCCTTGTGGACGCGGGTGTCGATCCACTTCTCCAATTCCGCCATTTCCTGCTGATAAGCCTTGCGATTGGCGTCGCGCCGCTTGTGCAGCGTTGTCAGCAGGATCGGCAAGTCGATGGGCAGCACCTGCACGCCGAACCGCTGGAGCAGGTCGGCTTCGCTGACGATGGTGGACCAGAAGAAATCGATCCGCTGCCCGATCATGCCGATCCGCATCGTCCGCAGCGTCCGGGCCACGCGGGCAGCCCGGACAAATCGCTGGATGCCGCTGACGAATACGGCGTCATCCACGGTGGAATTCACGATGTAGCTGAAGGGCACGCGCAGGGTGTGCAGGACTTTGCTCGTCGCCAGCGTGCCGCAGAGGCTGTCGCGCAGGCGCGAGCCGTCGGGCAGCGGGGCTTCGTCGCGCGGACCCCACAGCAGCGTGGGCACGCCACAGTGTTTGGCGATCATCCCCGCCGCGCCTTCCGTGCCGAAGTTGCAGTGCGGAATGAACAGCGCCTCGATTTCCTGCTGCCTCAAGTAGCGCACCACGAGTTCCACGTGGGCCTGATCGCGCACGATGCCGTCGGGCAGCACGCTGTCGATGTTGACGAACGGAATGTCCAGTTCCCGCAGCTTCGCTTCCAGCAGGGCCTTCTGCCTTTTGGCGTCTTCGTGGCTGAACACGAATTTGCCGATGGGGCACAGGCCCAGTTTGACGGGCTGACGATGGCGTGGCGTAGTCATGATGGCGTGGCCTTGGCAAGATTGATCCACTGTTGATGCTCCGCGGAACACGTCGCGGCATCGAGCAGACGATGCAGTTCGGCCGCCTCGGCGAAGCTCGGATTCGCCTTCGTTTCCCCGGCAACGCTGCGGACAAAGTGATGCACGCAGGCGATGTGGGCGGACAGCCAGCCCGCGCACGACCGGCCGGGCAGCATGTTGCCGAACGGCGGCGGATAGTTGCTCAGCGTCTGAATTCTCTGAAAGCCCCTCAGACCGCCGATGGGATTCTCCGGCTGCGTCTGGTCGTAGTATTCCACCCAGTTGGGATCGGCGAGGTTAAAGCGGATCGCGCCTTTGTCGCCGTGGAGTTCCATGCGAAGTTCGTCGTACACGCCGGTGGCCAGCTTGGTCACCTCGGCAGTGCCGAGCGCGCCGCCCTGGCTTCGCAGCAGCATCACGGCCGTGTCTTCCGCCGCGATGTCCACGACATGGCCCGTGGCTTTGTCCTGCCGTTTCGGCGTGACGATCTGGCTGGCGGCGCAGACCTGCGCCATCGGCCCCACCATGTGCGTCAGCAGGTCCAGCACGTGCGAGCCTAAATCATTGATCGGCCCGCCCGCTTCGCCTTCCAGTTGTCGCCAGCCCGCCGGCCGCTCCGCGTCCACCAGCGTCGCATGCAGATAGCAGCAGCGGAACGACAGCAATTTACCCAGCCGGCCTTCGTCGATCAGTTGCTTCGCCCGCAGCGTGCAGGGGTAGTGGCGGTACTGCGTGGCGACCATGGTCACCACCTTGCCTCCGGTTTCACGCTCGGCATCCATGATGCGCCTCGCCTCGCCTGCCGAGGTCGTCAGCGGCTTGTCGCAGTACACATGCTTGCCGGCCCGCAACGCGGCAATGGCCTGGTCCGCGTGCAACTTGTTCGGCGTGCAGATGTGAATCGCATGGATCGCCGGGTCGCTCAGCAGCTTCGCGTAATCCGTCGTGCCGTACGCGAAGCCGCCAAGCTCCACGGCCTGATCAAGGGTTTCTTCACGACGCACCGCCACCCCGACCAGCCGCGGCTTGCGCGGCAGGCTCCGGTACATGTACGGCAAACTGCGATAGGCATACGCGTGCGTCTTGCCCATCCAGCCGAAGCCGACAATGCCGATGCCAAGTTCAGGCGTGGCGCTGGTCATGACTTGTTCATTTATCATTCGGATTTGGACATTCGGTCATTTGTACCCGAGTTCCTTTTCCGTTTCGCCGATGGCTTCGTCGATCATGTCCATGCCCTTGAGCAGCGTGGCTTCGTCCATGACGATCGGCGGGCTCATGCGCAGAATGTGGCCCGCGGGAATCCACGCCAGGCCCTTGCGGAAAGCCTTCTGGTAGACCATCACGCCCGCCTTGTCCAGTGGCTTCTTGGTCTTCTTGTCCTCGACCAGTTCGATGCCCATGAGGCAGCCCTTGGCGCGGACGTCGCCGACGATGGGGTGCTCGGCCAGCATCTTCTTCATCCGCTTGAGCGCCACTTCACCCAGGTGCAGCGCCCAGTCGTTGAGCTTCTCTTCCTCGATCACTTCGGTCGACGCCAGCGCCGCGGCGCAGGCCATCGGGTTGCCGCCGTAGCTGCTGCTGGCGCTGATGGACTCGAAGCACTCCTTGTACTTCTCGCGCACCGCCACCGCCGTCACGGGGAATCCGTTGCCGAAGCCCTTGCCGATGGTCACGATGTCCGGCACGACGTTCCAGTGCTCCATGCAGAGCCATTTGCCGGTCCGGCCCCAACTGGCCAGCACTTCGTCGATCATCAGCAACAGGCCCTTTTCGTCGCAGTATTTCCGCAGTTTCGGGAAGAAATCGTCCGGCGGCATCACCGAGCCGCCCCAGCCCTGGATCGGTTCGAGACAGAAGCCCGCCACCGAGCCGACCGTCGCCTTGTCCAGGTACTGGTCGTAGAACTCGATGTACTTGTCCGTGTCGATCGTGCCATCCGGCTTCGTCCACATGGGTCGGTACACATCAGGCCTTGGAACCATGTGCATGCCGGGAGCGCGCACCGCGCCGTACACGTGCGAACGGATGTGTCCCATCGACACCGCGCCGTACGTCTTGCCGTGGTAGTCGTAGAACGCGGAGACGATTTCATGTTTCTTCGACGCGGCGCGAAGCACGCGGATGCCCGCTTCCACAGCCGTGGTGCCCGAATCATAGAACTGAAAGCCATTGAGATCGCCGGGCAGAATCTGGGCCAGCTTCTCCACCAGTCTCGTCTTGATCTCCGTGGTGAAGTCGTGCGCGTTCATCAGCTTGCCCGCGTATTTGGCGATGGCTTCGGAAATCTTCGGGTGACAGTGGCCCAGCGTGGTGACGTAGATGCCGGAGCTGAAGTCGATGTAGGCGTTGCCGTCGACGTCGCGGAGGAGGCAGCCTTCGCCGGACTCAAAAGCGACGGGAAAGAGCTTGACCTGTCCCGAAAGTCCCTTGAAGTGCTTGCAGCAGCGGTCGTGCAGGCTTTTGGACTTCGGTCCCGGCGCGTCGGCAATCATGCGCGGATACCGGCTGAGATCGACTTTGCCCCATTCGAGCGTGGAAAATCCGGTTGCGGTGGTCATGAACGTATTCCTTGAAGCATGAAGTTGATTTAGCCGCAGATAAACGCAGATGAACGCAGATAAAAGTCAGGAAAGAACATCCCGTGGAAGCTCCGAAGACGAAGCATCCGCGGGCTTTGGTTGTCATTGCAGAGGCAGTTCTTCATTGTTGTTGTCTTATCTGCGTTCATCTGCGTTTATCTGCGGCTAAATGTGTTACGCGAGGATGACGTGGACGCCGGCTTTGCGGAGGCGCGCGACGGTGGGCGCGGGAGCGCCGCGGTCGGTGATCAGCCCGTGCCAGTCCTTGAGGTGGCCGAAACGGATCAGCGCGCGTTGCGCGAGTTTGGTGTGGTCGGCGACGATGTAGCGTTTGTCCGCGGCGGCGGCCATGCGCGACAGCATCGGCCCCTGCTCCGCCGAGCGGTTGTACACGTTGCCCGTATCGTCGATGGCATCAGCGCCGATGAAGGCCACGTCCGCATGGAGGGTTTCGAGGTTCTGCTCCGTCAGAGGCCCGGTCAGGTCCGGCGAATCCAGCCGCAGGAAGCCGCCGAGGAGCAGCAGATGCACGGATTCGCAGCCGAACAGTTCGGAGGCGATCGGCAGACTGGTGGTGATGACGGTCAGGCCGCGCTTGCGTTTGAGCTGCCTGGCGACGGCGAGGGTGGTGGTGCCGGAGTCGAGCAGGAGGGATTGCCCGTCCGTGACCAGGGCGCCCGCGGCATCGGCGATGAGCTGTTTCTGTTCCTGTTGCCGGCGAGCGCGTTCGAGGAACCGGAACTCGAAGCTGACGCGGGACGCCGGGGCCGCGCCCCCGTGTGTTCGCACGATCCGGCCGGTGCTGGACAGCGAAGCCAGATCGCGGCGGATCGTCATGCCGGAGACGTCGAAGATCGAAGCGAGATGTTCGACGGAGCATTCGCCCTGGCGGTTGACGGTATCGACGATCAGTTCGCGGCGGCTGTCGGGGCTGGCGTCGGGATGTAAGGATACGTTCATTTGTGTTCATTTTGAACACATGAGGTACGATTGTCAAGAGGAAAGTGGACGATTCCGCGACGTCGCGAGCGGCGAGGGGGTGTTCAGAATGCACAGCGCCAGGAGCCGACGAGGGGTCGCGGCTCCGGGCGCTGGTGGGTACGTGAAGGAATCAGGATCGTTTACGCACCGACGCTGGGCAGACCCGCCAGCGCCATCGCCAGTTCCTTTTCGTCGTAGGTGCGATCCTGGAGCTTGCCGTCGTGGAAATCCATGTAGGCCTGCATGTCGAAATGCCCGTGGCCGGAGAGGTTGAAGAGGATGGTCTTGCCGACGCCCTCCTCGCGGCACTTGATGGCTTCGTCGATGGCGACGCGCACGGCATGGGTGGCTTCGGGTGCGGGGAGGATGCCCTCGGCTTTGCCGAAGAGCAGGCCCGCCTCGAAGCAACTGATCTGCTGACGGTTGACCGCGTCAATGAGGCCCAGGTGCGCGGCATGGCTGACCATCGGGGCCATGCCGTGGTAGCGCAGGCCGCCGGCATGGAAGCCCGGAGGCACGAACGTGCTGCCAAGCGTGTGCATTTTGACCAGCGGGGTGAGGTGCGCCGTGTCGCCGAAGTCGTACGCGAACTTGCCTCGGGTGAGGCTGGGGCAGGCGGTGGGTTCGACGGCGATGACATGCACCTTACGTCCGCCGCGGAGTTGTCTGCCGAGATAGGGGAAGACGAGACCGGCGAAGTTGCTGCCGCCGCCGGTGCAGCCGATGAGGATGTCCGGCTCGTCGCCGGCGTGTTCCATCTGCTTCATGGCTTCGAGGCCGATGATGGATTGATGGAGCAGCACATGGTTGAGCACGCTGCCGAGGGCGTAGTTGGTGCGGGGGTCTTTGGCGGCGACTTCGACGGCTTCGCTGATGGCGATGCCGAGGCTGCCGGGCGAGTCGGGGCTGTTGGCGAGGATGGCGCGGCCGGAGTCGGTTTCCTTGCTCGGGCTGGCGTGCACGGACGCGCCGAAGGCTTCCATCATGGCGCGGCGGTAGGGCTTCTGGTTGAAGCTGACGCGGACCATGAAGACGACGACTTCGATGCCGAACAGCGAGCCGGCGAACGCCAGCGACGAGCCCCACTGTCCCGCGCCGGTTTCGGTGGACAGCTTGTGGATGCCGGCGGACTTGTTGTAGTACGCCTGGGGCACGGCCGTGTTGGGCTTGTGGCTGCCGGTGGGGCTGACGCCTTCATACTTGAAATAGATTTTCGCCGGTGTTTGCAGAGCCTTTTCCAGCCGGCGGGCACGCATCAGCGGCGAGGGACGCCACAGCCGGTAGATGTCCAGGACCGGGCCGGGGATGTCGATCTCGCGCTTCGTGCTGACTTCCTGCTCGATCAGGGCGGGCGGAAAGATCGCGGCGAGGTCCGCGCCGGTGATCGGCTTACCCGTACCGGGGTGCAGCGGCGGCGCCATCGGCGTCGGAAAATCCGCGGCAAGGTTGTACCAGTGCGTGGGCATGTCCTTTTCGGACAACAGATATTTCACTTGATCGGACATGAAAGGACTCCTGAGTGTGGCGATTGGGCATAATACCGCAATCGCAGGTGCGCCGCGATGACGTCGCGGCTATAAATGACACGATCGACACAAGGAGTTCGACGGTGAGTTCCACGACATTTACCGCCCACTACATTTCCGGGACACATTGGGACCGCGAGTGGTATCGGCCTTTCCAGGAATACCGCGTGCTGCTCGTGCGGCTGATGGACGGGCTGCTCGATCTGATGCAAACCAGCGAGGATTTCAGGTATGTCCAATTGGACGGCCAGACCTGCGTGCTGACGGACTACCTGGACATTCGGCCGCACCGGAAGGCGGAACTTGCGAAGCTGATCGAGCAGGGCCGCATCCTCATCGGGCCTTGGTTCACCATGCCGGACCTCTTCTGCGTGGGGGACGAGGCGCTGATCCGCAACCTGCTGCTGGGCCGGCGAATTTGCAAACAGTGGAACGTGGACCCGATGCCGGTGGGCTTCATCTGCGACATGTTCGGCCATCCATCGCAGACGGCGCAGATTTTCCAGGGCTTTGACATCACGGACTGCGTGCTGGGCCGCGGGACGAACGAATCCACCACGCCGGCGTATTTCCGCTGGCAATCGCCGGACGGCTCCGAACTGTTCACGTTCAAACTTCAGGACGAGAACGGCTACGGCGCGTTTGCGATCCCCCGCGCGACGATGGAGGCTTCGCCCGAAAAGCCTCTGTTCGTGCAGGAATCCATGAAGGAGTTCATGGCGGAGCTGACTGCCGCGGGCAACGACGCGGACCAGCAGCGCCAGGTCCGGGAGAAATATTTCCGCATCACGCTGTCGCAGTATGTGGGACATGAACAGAGTCGAGCCAACGGCCCGGTGCTGTGCCTGATGGATTCGATGGACCACATTCCGCCGGCCACGGATGTGGTGAACTATCTGCGGCTGATCCGGGAAGCGAACCCGGGCGTCGAGCCGCAACACTCCACGTTGCCGCGATTCTTCGCCGACGCGCGGAAGCTGGCGACGAATCTTCCTGTCCGCCGCGGCGAACTGCGCGAGCCTGCACGGAATCGCAATGGGTATCTGTGGCTGATTCCCGACTGCGTTTCCGCCCGGGTTCGGATGAAACAGGCCAACGACACATGCCAGACGCTGCTGGAGAAATGGGTGGAGCCTTTGCTGGCGCTGGCCGATCCGCGGGGCAGGCGGATTCCATCGCGGTTTCTGGAGGTCGCCTGGGAGCATGTGCTGGCGAATCACGCGCACGACACGATCTGCGGCTGCTCCATCGACCAAGTGCACCGCGACATGATGTACCGCTTCGATCAGGCCCGCGTGCTGGGCCGGCAGCTTCGGCATCAGGCGCTGGCGATCCTGACGGAAGACTGCGCCGAGCTGGCGACGGAGCCGGATGCGCTGACGGTGGTGGCGTTCAATCCCATGCCGGCTGAGCGCGATGAAGTGGTGACGTTCGACATTGATTTTCCCCTGAATTATCCGACGGAATTTCAGGAAGGCTTCGGCACGCAACTGGTCAAATCGTTCACGCTGCACGACGTGGAAGGCAATGAATTGCCTTACCAGCGTCTGGCGTATGAGCCGAAGACCAATGAACGAACGCAACTGGCGCAGTTTTGTTTCATTTCGGACGGCCCGTTCACGCGGTACACGGTGGCGGCGAAGCTGAAGATGCCGGCGATGGGATTCACGGCTGTGCAGGTCAAACCGAGCAAAATGCCCGTCCGCGCGTGGGGATCGCTGCGCACCGGTCCGGCCAGCGCCGCCAATGAACACCTCGCCATCGCCATCGAGCCGGCCGGCGCGCTGAGCCTGACCGACAAGGCCACCGGCCAGACCTACGCCAATCTGCTGACGTTCGAGGATCGCAGCGAACTGGGCGACGGCTGGTTCCACGGCCATTCGCTCAACGATGAGCAGATTCTGTCCAGCGCGTCGGCCGCGCAGGTCAGCGTCGTCCACGATGGCCCGGAGATGGTCAGCTTCCGTTCCACCGTTACGCTGCGCGTCCCGGCCCGGTACGACTATGGCCTGGAAAAACCGCTGGAACAGACCGTTCCATTGACGATTTCCAGCGTCATTTCCCTTCGCCGCGGCGCGAAGGTGGTGGAGGTGAAAACCACGGTGGAGAACACCGCGGAAGATCACCGGCTTCGCCTGCTGCTGCCAACCGACGCGACAAAGGCGACGACGTGGCTGGCGCATCATCCGTACGATCTGGTGGAACGGCCGATCGCGCTGGACGCCACAACCTCGCGGGGCCAGGAAGCGGACCATGCGGAAAAACCGTTCCTCGGCCTGCAGGCGGTCGGCGACGGCACGCGAGGCCTGACGCTGATTTCCGCCGGCGGGCTGCACCAGGGCGGCGTCGCCGACGATCAACGTCGCACGATGCACATCACCCTGCTTCGCAGCTTCCGCCGCACCGTCGGCACGGGCGGCGAACCGGACGGCCTGGAAAAGACCACGCTGGAATACCGCTACGCCCTGATGCCTTACCGCGGCGATTTTCCCGCGCAGACGGCACTGTCGGAACTGGCGAAGCTGCAAGCGGGCGTGCTGACGCGGCAGACCGGGGCAAGGTCATCGGGCTACGCGCCGCTTTCCGGCCGGCGCAAGCCGCATCGCGGTTTCATGCGACTTGAGCATGGCCGGCTCGTGATGTCGGCGTTCAAGCCGGCTGAGGATGGTTCCGGCACATGGATCATCCGGCTGTGGAATCCCACGGGTGACACGCTGCGCGACACGCTGACGTTCGAGCGCCCGGTGCAGTCGGCGCGGATGCTCAAGCTCAGCGAAATGCCCGACGACGCGGCGAAGGCGGCGACGGTGCGGGGCGCATCGGTGGAGGTCGAGGCCGGCCCTCATCGCATGGTCACGCTGGGGATCGCGCTGGCGTAAACTTTGTGTTTCCGCCATTTGTCCCGGCCGGTGATCGCGCGGAGAATCACGCGGCTAGACGAGGTTCTTTGCCGAGGATGGATTCATGGCCCGAGGTCCCCTGAGCATGTTCAGCCAGCCCCAGCTTCAGGGGGGACGGATGCTGCTGGCACTGTCGGGCTGGATGGACGGCGGCGATGTCTCCACGGGCACGGTCATGCGGCTGGTGACGGACCTGAACGCCGAGCCGATCGCACGGATCGACGCGGAGGATTTCTGTCTGCTGAACTTTCCCGGCTCCATGGAAGTGGCATCGTTGTTTCGCCCGCCGGTGCTGATTGAGAACGGCCTGATCAAGCAGTGTTCGATGCCAACGAACGATTTCTATGCGGACACGGTGACGAACATGGTGCTGTTCCTGGGCCGGGAGCCGCATCTGCGGTGGCGGAAGTTCGGGCAATGCGTGTTTGAAGTGGCGTCGCGGTGCGGCGTGGAAGAGATTTATTTCGTCGGCAGTTTCGGCGGATCCGTGCCGCACACGCGGTTGCCGCGGCTGTACGTGTCGGCTTCGGACGAAGCGACGCTGGGACGGATGGTGCATCTGGGTCTGAGGCCGTCGAATTACCAGGGACCGGGCAGTTTCGTCACGTACCTGATGACGCGGGCGTCGATACTGGGCATCCGCATGGCGAGCATCGTCGCGGAAATCCCCGGCTACCTGCAGGGGACCAATCCGCTGTGCATCGAGGTGATCTCCCGTCGGCTGGCGACGCTGCTGAACCTGCCGCTGAAACTGGACAGCCTGCGCACGCTGAGCAACGAATGGGAAACCCGCGTCAGCGAAGCGGTGGCCAAAGATGAGGAACTGACCAATCAGGTGCGGGAACTGGAGGAGGCGTACGATCAGGAGTTGATCGAGTCGCAGGGCGAGGAGAGCGCGGGATAGCGCGTGCGTCGTAGAGGACGCGACAAGTCGCGGCGCTACGTAAGGTCGCATTTAATTCATCGTGCCGATGGTGGTTTCGCCGGTGACGCGGTCGATGGTCACGGTGAGGGTGTGGCCTGCGGCGGCGAGGGTGATGGTGGCGTTGGCGGCCTGATCGAGCTGGCCGTAGGGTCCGAAGCGGATGCGGTCATCGCCACCGAGGCTGATGGCGTTGATGGTGACGCCGGAGAGCTGGGACGCCGCCGCGCCGACGCCGAAGGTCACGCGATAGGGCTGCTTGCCGACGGGGTTGGTGATCGGCACGGTGGGCGCGGACGCGGGTGCGATGGAGTAGGTGTTGTTCGCCTGATCGACGATGAAGAATCGCAGGTCATCGACATGGGCGATGGACTCGACCTGGGCGTAGGCCAGATCGGCGCAGAGCAGTTGTGCGGCGGCGCGGAGCTTGGTCGTGCCGGTGTCGCCGAGCAGGGGGACCGCCATGGCGGCTGCGATGCCGAGGACCGCCAGGACGATCAGCACCTCCATGAGCGTAAACGCCTGGAAGCGTCGGGTCGTCAGGTTCTGGTCGTCAGGGATCATCGGACCTTTCCCAATGCACGCGGCACGGACAGAAGATCACGTCACAGACAACATCGGCATATGGTCCAGGCGGATGCGCGGCCTGGCTGCGGATGACGACGTGAAGGCGTGTCGCCTGCGCCGTCTGTAACGTTTGTGCGGGCTGAGGCGGGGGCTTCGTCCGATGATCGCATCACCCTCGTGGCCTGCGTGCTTATGCAATCGGTTGATTCAACCGACGCGATAACCAGTGGAGTCAGTGCAGACCGATCGCTTGGGGAGCAGATCATGCCGGTCCGTGCGCGCCGAATGCTCAAGGGTTTCACGCTGCTGGAGGTGCTGATCGCCTCGGCGATTCTGGCGATCGCGGTGGCGGCGATCACACAGGCGGTGGTGGCGGGGCAGATGCAGACCTATGACGCGCTGCACGATCTGCGGGCCAACTCGCTGGCCGAGGCGCTGATGGAGGAAGTGCTGGCGCTGCCCTACGGCGACCCGCAGGGCGTGGTGACGCCGGGACCGGACGCCGGGGAAATCAATCGATCGCTGTACGACAACGCCGACGATTTCCACGGTTTCACCGAGGCTTCCGGGGCGCTCAACGACGCGGCGAACAGCTTGTACCCCGCCCCCTACCAGACCTTCAGCCGCGGCGTCACGTGCGCATACGGCACGATGACCGTGACGGGGTTCGACACGCCGGTGACAGGCCTGACGGTGACGGTGACGGTGACGGATGCCGCCGGCCGGCAGTGGCAGCTCACCCGCTTTGTTCAGGAGCCTGCCGCGTCATGACGACCCACGGACTTCCAACCCGCATCCGTCGCGCCGCCGGCATGACGCTGATCGAAATGATCCTCGGTCTGGCGGGCGTCGCCATGGTCGGACTGGCGGTGGCGGCGATGACCTCGGCGGTGGCCTACGGAACCAGCAGCAGCAAGGACATCCGCTCGCTGGTGGTCAAGCACAAGACGATCGCCAGCCGGCTGACCGCGGCCCTCCGTGGCTCGCACAGGGTCCTGGCGAGCAACAACGCCATCCTGGTGCTGTGGGTCGAAGACGTCAACGGCGACGCGGTGCCCCAGCTCTCCGAACTGCGCCGCCTGGAATACGAGGGGGCCGCCGGAGAACTGCGGTCCTACAAGACCGACTTCACCGGCATGACTGAAGCCCAGATCGCCGCCGTCGAAGCCACCTTCGCTCTCGACGCCAACTTCATCAATGAAACGGCCTCGCGCATCGGCCAGACCTACTTCCCCGTCGAAGTCTGGAGCCACGGCGTCGCCGGTTGGACCGCTTCGTTCAACGACGCCACCGTGCAGGACGCCACGCTGGTGGCCTACCGCATCACGCTGCAATCCGGCGATCTGACCGACATCGCCATCGGCACGGCGGCGATGCGGAACAAGTAAACCCATCTCTCGCCTTCACTTTCAAGCCATTCCGTGGATACGGCTAAACGGCATACCCACGGTTGTCCTTTGCAGATATTGGGGATTCCGTTGACGCCAGTCACTCCGACCTCTTGGGTGGAGTGACTGGGGTGAGAAGCCTGATTTTCACCCCCGCGAAGCCTGTTTTTGTCGATTTTGATCCCGATGATCCCGTTTTTCCGCCTATGATCCCTGAAGGATCAAAATCGGACCCTCATCGAGCCAAGTCGCTGTCGCACACAGCTTTACGATTTG
>JADLAP010000094.1 GCA_020848195.1 Phycisphaeraceae bacterium | reverse complement strand
TGCACGACGAGGCGATCTTCCCCGTCCGCCAGGCCGGCATCCCCATCAACATCCGCAACACCAATGACCCGCAGCATCCCGGCACGATGATCGTCGCCAGCGCAGGCGACATGCCCATCCAGCACGGCCGGATCACCGGCATCGCAGGCCGCAGGGATTTCACCATCATCGCCATCGAAAAGGCCCTGATGAACGCCGAAGTCGGCTACGCACGCCGGCTGCTCGAAGTCCTCGAATCCAACGGCATCAGCCTCGAACACATGCCCACCGGCATCGACACCATCAGCCTCGTCGTCGGCGACCAGTCGCTGGAAGGACAGCAGGAAAAGGTGCTGGAGGAAATTCGCCTGGCGTGCAAGCCCGACGCCATGGAGGTCTATCCCAACATGGCCCTGATCGCCACCGTCGGTCGGGGCATGTCCCACACGCCGGGCATGGCGGCCAAATTGTTCGCCTCGCTCGCCGCCGCCGGCATCAACGTCCGCATGATCGACCAAGGCTCCAGCGAACTGAACATCATCATCGGCGTCGAGGAACGCGACTTCGAATCCGCCGTCCGAACGATCTACAAGGCCTTCGAGAAGTGAGTTTTAGCCGCAGATGAACGCAGATGCACGCAGATAAGACAAGATCAACCGCCAAGACGCCAAGAGCGCCAAGATCAGAAAAGCAGAAAGGTGAACGCATTTCTTTCTATTCCTGACTTGGCGTCTTGGCGGTTGACTTTGAATTTTTCTTATCTGCGTGCATCTGCGTTCATCTGCGGCTAAATACATGGCCATGAACACACTGGACACGATCATGGACCAGGCCAGCGTGGCGCTGGCGGAAATGGATTACCTGACGTGCGAGGCGCGGTGTCTGGCGGCGATGGAACAGGCCAAGGCGGCGGGAAACTGGCGGGATTACGCCCGGATTGTGCTGCCGTTGCAGGAAGCCCGTCGCCAGCGCCGGATGATCGCGGCCGAAGGCGTGATTCGTCTGGGCAGCAGCGCGATGACGGAGCCTTGGCCCGAGATGCCGGCTGGCTGCGTCGTGCTGACGGCTCCGTATGGCGCAGCCGACGCCGCGGCCATGCAGGGCGCGGCACGCCGGGAGCGGCGGCACGTCGAGGTGCTATGGATCGACAATGACAGCCGGGCGGAGATGTGGATGGTGCGGAGTTTCGCGGGCATGGCGGCCGAGGTGTCGCGCCCCGCGCCGCCGCGGGCGTGGCGCGAGCGGTGGCTGGAGCCGGGGACGATCCTTCAGACGCCGGGGCCTGTGGACTGGGTGATGGACGCCATGGAATCGCTGGGGGAAGCGGCGATGGCGCAGGTTCGCATGAACGCGCCGACCGTGCAGCGGATTGAGGAACTGGAAGCCTGTCTCGCGGCCGTCAGCGATCACGAACGGATTCATCAGCGGTTATGGGAAGCAGCCCACGCGGCGCGATGTTGACATGTTCCGGCATCAATCGCTCATGGCAGTCATGACCACGCCGCCCTGGCGGTGGACATGGCGGCAGCGCCTGCAGGTGCTGGGATATGGCGTTTCGCTGCTGATTTTCCTGGCTGGTTTGTGGATCACGTGGAAATGGCGGAGCCGGCCGGCCTACTGGGATCGGAACCAGGGCTTTCTCGCGCAGACGGATTCGGACACCGTGCGGCAACTGGCGGACGACGTGGAGCGTCGCCTGCTGGACCTGGTCATGGACGCGCAGCCGGGACGGGTGGCGAAGTTGACGCTCAGCCGGGAGCAGATCAACGCGTGGATGGCGCAGCGCATGACCGCGTGGGCCGCCAATCAGGGCTACATCCTGCCCCCGCAGCTTGGCGGCTACATGGTGAATCTGGAAGAAGGTCAGATCGTCCTGGCCTTTGAGCACGACAACGGAAGTGTGAATCAGATCGTCAGCCTGCGGTTTGAGCTGATGATGGAAAGCGCGGGCGGGCTGCACGCGCACCTGACGCAACTGCGGGCGGGCGATCTGCCGATCCCGTCGAGCTGGCTCGTGGATCGTGTGCGGAGCATGGGAGACCAGGGCCAGGCGCAGGTTGTGGCGAAGCTGATGGAAGGCGTGACGTTCGATCCCGTCTGGCGACATCCAGCCTCCCGTTCGTGTCAGATCCGGATCGCGCAGCTTGCGATCCAGCCCGACCGCGTGACAGTGGAGCTGCGCATGGAGCCAAGGCCCTGAACGCCAGGTTTTGACCTAGAATTGCGTCATGAGCGAACAGCGTCGCATCGTCGTGGGCATCACCGGGGCCAGCGGGGCGATGTACGCGCGGCAGGTGGTGCGTTTGCTCGTGGCGGCCGGGGTGGAGGTGCATCTGGTCGTATCCCCGCTGGGCCAGCGGCTGTTGCACGATGAGTTGGGCATGGAGGGCATCGACCTGGCCTCGCTGGCTGGAACGTTGCCGGCGGAGCCGGAGCATCTGTCAATCCGTCTGCACAACTACCGCGACGTGGGCGCGCTCATCGCCAGCGGATCGTTCCGGCATGACGGCATGGCGATCGTGCCCTGCTCGTCGAACACACTTTCGGCGGTGGCCACGGGATCATCGACCAACCTGTTGCATCGCGCAGCGCATGTGACGCTGAAGGAGCGCCGGCGACTGGTGCTGATGCATCGGGAGACGCCGCTGAGTCTGGTGGACATCCGCAACATGGCGGCGGCGACGGAAGCCGGAGCGATCGTCTGTCCCGCCAGTCCGGGGTTTTACATGCTGCCTCGGTCGGTGGACGACCTGGTGGATTTCATGGCCGGCCGGGTGCTGGACCTGCTGGCTGTCCCGCATCAGCTTCCGGTTCGATGGGGCCAGTCGGTGGAACATCACGACGAAACCGGGCCGGGTGAGACATCATGACCCTCGCCACAACGGGTTCCGCACCGCGATGGCTGATGCTGGCGCGGGACATCAAACTCAGCCATTCGCTGTTCGCCCTGCCGTTTGCGCTGCTGGCGGCGTATCTGGCGGCTTCGCATCAGGGCATGTTGCTGCATCGCCGGGTCGTGACGCTGGGGCTGATCCTCGGCTGCATGGTCACGGCCCGGACGGTGGCGATGACGGTCAATCGTCTGGCGGATCGTGAGCTTGACGCGGCGAATCCGCGCACAGCCGGCCGGGCGCTGCCCTCCGGCCGGCTTTCCGTGGGGTACATGCGCGCCGTGACGCTGAGCTGCATCGCGGCGTTTGTGCTGCTCTCGGCCGGGTTCTGGTGGCGGGAGGGCAACCCGTGGCCGGTAACGCTCTCGCCCGCCGCGCTGGCGATCCTCATCGGCTACAGCTACGCCAAACGCTGGACGGCGGCGTGTCACCTGTTGCTCGGCCTGGCGCTGGGCATCAGCCCGCTGGCGGCGGTCATCGCGGTCAATCCGGACTATTTCCTTTCACCGGTTCCGTGGCTGTTGGGCGCGATGGTGCTTTGCTGGGTGGCGGGATTCGACGTGATTTACGCGCTGCAGGACGTGGAGTTCGATCGTCAGGCGGGATTGCACTCGATCCCCGCCAGGCTTGGCGTTGCCGGCTCGCTGGGGGTCAGCCGCGGACTGCATCTGCTCTGTTTCCTGGCCCTGCTGGCGGTCTGGCGACTGGAGCCGAGGCTCGACGGCGCGTTCGGCGCGGCGGTGATCCTCGTGGCCGGTCTGCTGATCCTGGAACACTGGCTGGTCCGCGATCCCACCACCGGACGCATCCGCATGGCCTTCTTCACCGTCAACGGCGTCATCAGCCTGGCGGTCGGCGCGCTGGGCATCATCGACGTCCTTCGCCTGACGCCGGGGCTGTGAATCGGATCAGGAGATGTCATGATGATCGATTCGCTCATCATTGGCTCATAATCGATCTTTTTCTTTTTTTTGCGCGGTTACGAAACTCTATCCTCACAGAGAAGGTACATTCTTATGATCGGTGGCTTGTTCCGCCGGTTGATCACCTGTGATGCTCCCTGCATGATCGATTCCTGTTGCCCGGCCTGACACCCTGGAGAGACGAGCATGAATTGGATACCAGGTCCACGGCTTTGCCGATTGCTCGGGTCTGCGAAGGGGATGCCGGCTGTGTTTCTGTTGGTGTTCGTTGGGTTTGGTCACATCACGACAGCCAACGCGGCGACCGATGTCTGGCAGCCGCTGGCGACCTATCTGACCTGGCGGGACGATCCCTGCACGACCCTCGTGGTGCAATGGCACACCGAAGCCGGCGACAATCGGCCGGACTCGCTCCAGTGGCGACCGGCTGGAGCCGCGGACTGGCAGACGGCGCAGGGAACGCAAAAGCCGTTTCCCGGCTCCTCCCTGGTGGTCCATTTCGTTGATCTGACCGAGCTGGATCCGGACCATGTCTACGAATACCGATTCAATGAGTCGATGTCGCCTGAGTGGTTTCGCACGATGCCGCTGACGCCGACGCGACCGATCCGTTTCGCGGTGGCCGGCGACGTGCTCAGTTCCGTGTCGATCGTCGAGATGATGTTGCGCAACGAGACGTCGCGCGATCCGGATTTCGTCATGTTCTGCGGGGACATCGCCCAGGAGAACGGCGATCTTCGTTGCGCGGACCGATGGAGCATGTTCCTCGGTTCATGCACGAAATATCTGATCACGCCCCAGGGCCGGCGCATTCCCATCCTGGTCGCCATCGGCAACCATGACGTGGCCAACGGCGGCTTCGGTCAGACGCCGAAGGACGCGCCGTTTTTCTACGGCCTGTTCGCCCTGGCCAACAACCGCGCGTACAACGTGCTGGATTTCGGCCAGTACCTCAGCGTCTTCATCCTCGACTCCGGCCACACCAATGCCGTCGCCGGTGCGCAGAAAGACTGGCTTGAGGATGTGCTGGAGCAACGGAAGACCGTCACCCACAAGTTCGCCGCGTACCACGTGCCCGCCTGGCCCGCCTATCGCCGCATGGGGCTGCCCTCGCACGTTGCGGTGCGTGAAAACTGGATTCCCCTGTTTGAACGCTACGGCCTGACCGCCGCGTTCGAGCACCACGAACACTGCTACAAGCGAACTTATCCCATCAAGAACGGCCAGGTCGATCCCCACGGCGTGCTCTACATGGGCAACGGCGGCATCGGCGAACGCGAACTCCGCCGCCCCGTGCCGCCAGGCTCCTTCAGCGAAGGCGGACGCTGGTTCCTCGCCCGCACCGCGCAAGCCAACCAGTTCGTCTTCGTCACCGTCGACGGCCCCATCCGTCACTTCCAGGCGGTCGATCCCGCCAACTGGGCCTTCGACGAATGCTACTCCGTCGCCGGACAGGGCGCGACGATCATCACCGACCACTCCGGCGACTGGCTGGGCATGCCGCTGTGGATCAGCCTCGTCATGTCCCTGATCGCCATGTTCGGCGGCAGTGCGATGACCCTGATGATTCTGCACGTGCGTCAACGCCGCATGACCCGCGCCAGGGGATACATCACCGATTTCACGACGGAGACACCCGCGGCTGCGGCGGCGCACCTCCAGATCATGCTTCAGGATCATGTTGCCCCAGGCCAGGACGGATCGGGGGAGGATGGCGCGGAACTGGTTCGGCGGCTGACCATCGTCAAGTCGAAGGATGATGAGCACCGCGAAGGAAAGCCGATTCCGAAACGGAGCGTCAGGTAGACCTGTTCCCTGTCGGACGGATGATCGTCCCCCGCACGGTTGCCCGCCGATCACTACAATCACTGCCCGCATGGAAACCCTACTGGCCAATTTGCCCTACGTGGGCCTGGTGGTTGTGCTCGTCCTCAGCGGATTCGGTCTGCCGTTGCCGGAAGATGTGCCGCTGATTTTCGCCGGCTACCTCTGCGGCATCGGCGAGGCGAACATCTACATCATGCTCCCGGTGGCGTTCTTTGCCGTGCTCGGCACGGACCTGCTGGTCTACTGGCTGGGAAGGCGGCTGGGGCATCACGTGCCGCGACTGCCGGTGATCCGACGATATCTGAGCGAGAAGAATCTGGCCAAGGCGGACGAGGCGTTCCATCGCCACGGCCCCTGGGTGCTGTTCATCGCCCGGTTCCTGCCCGGCATCCGCACCCCGGTCTTCTTCTCCGCCGGGGCGTTCAAGATTCCGGTGCGGAAGATGCTTGCGTACGACGGCAGCGCCGCGCTGATCAGCGTGCCCACCATCGTGCTGCTGGCGTACCATCTGTCCGATCATCTGGACAAGGCGCGGAAAATCGTGATGCGGAGCCAGGGTGCCGTGTTGCTGGTGGTGTTCGTCGTCGTCGTCGCCGTGGTGCTCTGGCAGGTATGGAAGCGCCGCCGCGCCGCCGCGCTGGCAACGCCGACATCCGCGGAACCCGACAAGTCATGATCCGCATCCCTCTGGCCGTGGACAGTCCGGACCATCTGCCGCAGAATACGCTTGGGCCAACGGCTTCCCGGAACACAGGCCATGCGATGTCCTTACTGTGACGCCGACAACGACAAGGTGATTGACTCCCGTGCCGCCGACGGGGGGCACGGCATTCGCCGCCGTCGGGAGTGTCTGGCCTGCGGTCGCCGGTTCAGCACCCGCGAGGCCGTCGAGGAGCGCGTCCGCCTGACCGTCATCAAAAACGACGGCAGCCGCGTGCCTTGGGACCGCCAGAAAATCCTCACCGGCCTCGAACGCGCCTGCTACAAGCGTCCCATCGCCATCGAATCGCTCCAGAAAATCGTCGAACAGGTCGAGGACGCCGTCTTCCGCAAGTTTGAGCGCGAAGTGCAATCGATCGAAATCGGCAAAGCCGTCGCCGAGCGGCTCAAAGCGCTCGATCAGGTCGCGTATGTCCGGTTCGCCAGCGTGTACAAGCAGTTCCGCGACCTCGACGACCTGCTGCAGGAAGTCCGGGAAGTGCTCGACAGCGCGCCGCCGCCGGCCCCCGGGCAGGGATTGCTGTTCTGATATTCAGCTCCGCGACTTGTCGCGCCGCACCAGCGATGAAACCTCCGAGCGCCTGAGCATCATTTCGCCGACAAACACGTGCTGAATCACTACGCCTTACGTGGGTGCCGAAGCACTACAAGTAAAGACAGTTACAACGGTAATAGAAAACAAATGTTGACGTAAAGGGGAAGAATCGCTAAAATATAAGTGAATACCGGGTTGCTGAATGTCAAAATCTTCACAGAAATTTGATGAATCGCTTTTTCCTGAAGTCGGTACGATCTTGGGAGTATTGTCTCGAGAGTCTGAACAAGAGGTTGTTGTGCTGTTTATTCCGAGTCACGACAAGCATGGCAAGAAGCTCAATAACCAAGATCAGTGGGCAGATGAAGGAATGCATCTGTTAGCAGACCTGTTTCGAGGGGCAACGGCTTTTCAAGCACTGAGTGGAATATTTAAGACCGATCAAGGGGCATTCTTAGAGGACCAACCAATTCTTCTTGAGTCATATGCGACAATCAGCGCGATTCATGACGGCATCAAACTTAATCGGCTTGTAGGCTTTTTGAAACACATGGGTAAAGACACTCGCCAAGACACAGTGATGGTAGTGATTGGAACAATGTTCTTCTATATCAGCGATTATTCAGGCGTCTGATTGAGCTTAGGATGAATTGGAATGCCGCTAAATTATTACGCAATTGGAAAGGCTCTCGGCGGTGCAATGGTACCGGGTCAAAGGGTTCGGTTTGGGAATTTCGGACGGGTCAGGTTAGAGGGAGAATCACGGCGTCACTATCCTCAGCCGGAACCAAAAGTCGAGCTGACTCTAGATAATGAGCGTGATCTTGCTGCAGCCTTTGAAGAAATGCGGAATGGTCATGCTACAGATAGATTGCTTTGGGATGGAGACTTCGCTAAAAGGTTTTATGAAGCAGCTAGAGCGCATGGAGTCCACGCACCAGCAAGTACATTGACTCGTCGCTTAATCAACATTCGTAAAAATCCAACACGGTATGCAAAACAGGGGATTATTTTATCTTCTTCCACCGCAAACGAGCCCCAGCCAAGTATAATTCCTCGATTTGCCCATGCGGTTGAGTTTGCGCTGGTGCGAATGCGAGTCCGTTATAATGTTTCCATCGACGATATCTTGATCGATCCGAATTTCAGTCGTCTTTATGTGAATTTTGCAAGTCAGATGGCTCCTGGTTTGACTGCCAATGACCTTAGACTTGGTGCTCTATACATTCGGAAATCAAGATTTTTACGAAGGGAAGACAAGACCTTGTTCGACCATCTTGATCCCCAGAAAATCGAGCCGAAATTGTCCTGCTATGGTGCTTTCTCTCAGCTTCGTATTGACGATGTTCCTAGTTCAGAGGGGATCATAGAAGTTCGTGAGGAATCAACCAGATTCCTCTATATTACCCGAACCAATGATTTGCGATGTGCAGCTCGTGAGTTGGTACACGGTCCAGCTTTATCAGTCATGTCGAATCACTTCTGGAAACCAGACCGTGACAGCTTGGTTATGTCTGCGATAGCGGGAAAAGACTATGACAACATATCGCTACGGCAGTGGCAGTTAAAGCTCATTGCTGCTCACGAACCCGTGTTTAACTGGCCCATAAAGACGGCAGCGTGATGTCGTGAGGTGTTAATCTGGCCTTGATTCTCTGTGCCTTCTCACCAGCGCCGCCACCTCCGGACACTTAAGCAACAGCGCGCCGCCCGCGTACACCGCCACGCCCACGGCCACCATGATGACCAGCACCACGGCCGATCCCTTGCGCCCCAGCGCGTCCGGATCGCGCCACCAGCCCACCGGCACGATCGCCGCGCCCATCGCCAGCGTCAGCATCGCCGTCCGGCCCCATGACCGCCACACCTCCGCGCTGACCGGATGGGGCAGGTAACGCCTGAGCGCGATCGCCAGCAGCGCGCTCTGCCATGCCGCGCAGATCGCCGTCGCCCACGCCAGGCCCGCCGCGCCCAGAGGCCAGATCAGCATCAGATTCAGCAGCAGGTTCATCACGACCGTGCACATCGTGATTTTCAGCGGAGTTTTCGTGTCGCCCATCGCGTAGAACGCCCGCGTCAGCACGTGGGTCATGGTGTACGCCCAGACGCAGGCGGAATAGCCGGCGAGGATGAACGCCACGCGCCGGGCGTCTTCGAGATCGAACCGGCCATACTGGAAAATCGCCCGCACCAGCGGCACACGCACAAGGATCAGCCCCAGGCTCGCGGGCAGGCCGATGAACATCGTCAACCGCAGCCCGTTATGCAGGATGCCGGTCATCTCGTCCCGGCTCCGCGCCGCGGCCCGGGACAGCGCCGGGAAGATCGCCGTGGCAATGGCGATGCCGAACACGCCGAGCGGGAACTGATACAGCCGCTGCGACCAATTGAGCGCCGCCACGGCGCCGTCCCTGATCGGCAGCGTCACGACAATGCCCATGATGTCCCAGTGGTCCGGGCCATCCGGCCGCTGCGCCAGGCCGAAGGCGATCGTCGAGTCCAGCGCCGTGTTGATCTGGAACACCGCCAGGCCGAGGAGCATGGGCAGAAACGCGGTGAGCATCTGCCGCATCGGTTCGGCGATGCCGGTGAACAACAGCGTGAACGGCGCGTCGTGACGCATGGCCCACCACTGCCATGCGAGTTGGACGAGACCGGCGACGACGACACTGGCGGCGATCAGGTCGACGCCGAGGGTCAATTGTTGGTCGCCGGGCAGCAGCAGGCCGCCGAGGACCGCCGCGGCGATCATGGCCAGATTCAGCACGATCGGGGCCGCAGCCGATGCGCCGAATTTGCCGTGGACCTGAAGGATGCCGCCGATCAGCGCCACCAGACACACCAGCGGCATGTAGGGCAGCATGATCATCATCAGCCTCAGCGCCGAATCCGTCGTGTCGCCCCAGTCCACGACATGGCGCATGGCCAGCAGCGCGCCTTCGCCCAGCAGGGTCAGGCCGCCCAGCGCCACCGTCAGCAGCGCGATGCACAGGCTCGCCATGCGCCGGGCTTTTTCGCGGTCCTGTTCCACCAGCCGGCTGTAGACGGGAATGAACGCCGCCGAGAGCGCGCCTTCGCCGAACAGGCGGCGGAACAGGTTCGGGATCAGAAAACCAAAGAAAAACGCATCGGAAACGCCGGAAAGTCCCAGCACCGCCGCCAGTGCCGAGTCGCGCGCCAGCCCCGTCAGCCGCGACAGCAGCGTCAGCATCGACACGATCTTCGCATGTCTCACATATCCGCCCCCGAAAGTGTCTTTTGGTTTTTCCGATGTTACCCCGCAAGCCCCAGGCTGAGCGCAGCGAAGCGTGGGGGTCTCTTCCCCGCGATCCATCGCAATCCCCGCGCCCGCGCATCCCGCGATCGCCAGCAGCACGCCGAAGATGTTCGCCGCCGCATCGCCGAAGGACACCTGCCGCAGCACGAACTGCTGCGACCATTCATCGCAGACGCCCAGCGTGAACAGGACCACGGCCGTCAGCGTCCATTCCCTGTGTTGAGGCTTCTGCGCCAGCAGCGCCAGCACGGTCAGCACGGCATAGGCGGCGAGATGGATCAGTTTGTCCAGACCAAGATCGCCGATGTCCCGACCGTTGATTTCAAGCACCAGCCGCGGCCAGTGGGTCGCCGCGACCATTGCCAGCCAGTAGACCGCCAGGAGCCACTTGATGCGACGCGGGGTCATGGAATCCGTTCCAGGGATGATGCGGGGTCAGGACGCCGCATCTTGCGGCATCGCCAGCACCGACTGGGCCAGTTGCTGGTAATCCTGCGCGCCGGCACAGGCGGGCGCGTAGTCGAAGATGGTCTTGCCGAAGCTGGGACATTCCGCCAGCTTGATGTTGCGGCGGATCGGCGGAGCAAGCAGTTGAGCGCGACGCCAGGGCACGTCCTGCTGCCGCCCCTGTTCGAGGAACTGCGTCAGGTCCGCGACGACTTCCCCCGCCAGCAGCGTCTGGCTTTCGTGCATGCACAGCACCACGCCGCTGACCGTCAGATCGGGATTGAACGCCTGGCGGACCAGGGCGACGGTTTCCAGCAGTTTGCCCAGACCCTGCAGGGCCAGGAAGTGGGCCTGCATGGGGACGATCACCTCGCGGGCCAGCGTCAGGGCGTTGATGGTCAGCAGACCCAGGCTCGGCGGACAGTCGATGACGATCACCTCCGGCGCCTGCGGGCCGCGGAGATAGGGCGCCAGCTTGGCGCGCAGGACGCGCTGCGCCAAGCCGGTGACCATTTTGGGGGCCAGTTCCGTTTCCACGCCCGCCAGGTTCACTTCCGAAGGCAGCACGGCCAGTCCGTCGTGGATGATGCGCACCGCGTCGCTCACCGGCACATCGTCATCGGTCAGCACGTGGTAGACGCTGGTTTCCAGTTGGGTCGGATCAATGCCCATGTGCAGGGTCATGTGGGCCTGGGGATCGAGGTCGATCATCAGCACCCGCCGGCCGAGCCTAGCCATCGCCGCGCCGAGGTTCACGGCCGTGGTCGTTTTGCCCACGCCGCCTTTCTGGTTCATCACCGCGATCACGCGAAGCGCGGACGCGGCGGACGTTGGCGCAACTACCGATGCGATGTCATTCACAGTGGCTGAATCCTCAAGCTGACGCACAGTATACCGGGACTCCATGCCGGAGGCGGTTTGTCCGCTTTCACGTGGGGAACTATGATGACTTGCCGCAAGGACGGCGGCACTTCGGGAGGGTCGCGCACGCTCAGGAGCTGCGACATGACACGGATGAGTCAGCGGACGATCCTCAATGTGACGGCTTTGGCGCTGATGTTCACGACGGCACATGCCGCGTGGGCGATCGACGCGTCCGAGCTGCGTTCCCGCATGACCGACGCCTATCGTCAGACGCAGACCTACCGCGCCACGGTGACGCTGGAGCAGACGGAGCAGCAGGGCCGGTGGAAGCTGGCGCAGACGCTGGAGATCGCGTACGACCGGACCTCATCGAGTCTGAGGTTCGATCGTCCGGACATGCTGCTGGTGGCCGGGGGGAAGATGCTGCGATATCGCAGCGACCTGGTTCCGGGCCGGCATCTGGAGATGTCGCTCGGCTCGCCGCTGGACTGGACGACGCTGATCAGCCGCGCGCCGTTTCTCGCGCGGCAACTGATGCCCGACGTGACGATGCTGCTCGGCGGCGATCCGCTGGCCACTGTGAACAATCCGCGAACCGTGGATCCCGACGGCAACGGCAGGCCCGGTCTGCGGTATGACACCGAACAGGGCACGGTGACGCTGAGGCTGGATTCGGATTCGTACCTGGTGCGTGAAGCGACGCTGGAGAAGCCCGCCGCCGCGGAGCGAGGCCGGTATGTCGGACCCGTCACGCAGACCTATACCATCACCATTTCCAGGCACAACGAACAGTTCGAGCAGGAATCGTTCGACTTCGACACCGCCAATTCGCTGGCGGTGAGCAGTTGGGGCACGTTCCTGTCGGGCAACGACGCCGACGCCACGAGCCTCGTCGGTCAGGACGCGCCGGGACTGGAGCTTCGCACGCTGGAGGGCCGGTTCTATCGGCTGAGCAACGACAGCCATGACGTGGTGGTACTCTGCTTCTGGGCCACCCACGGCGGGCCGGCCTGTTACCGCGTTCTGCCCGAATTGCAGCAGATCGCCGACCAGGCGCAGCAGGACAAGCTCCCGGTTTCCGTCTATGCCGTGAACATGAAGGAAGACTCGGACGAAGTGAAACAGGTGCTGCAGGTCAAGTCCGTCACGCTGCCCGTGCTGATGGACAAGGACGGCCAGGCGGCGCAAGCCTACCGCGTCGGTCCGCTGCCGCAGATCGTCATCATCCACAAGGGCAAGGTGGCACAAGTCCATGTCGGCCAGCCCAGCGACTGCGTGGCCACGATCAAGACCCAGATCGCCGATCTGCTCAAAGACACAGACGCCGCGTTGACCCGGAATTGACCGTCGGCCCGGACTACCCCCGGACTACCCCCGGACTACCATTGCCTGTCGGACTTCTGGAGCATCCCTATGCAATCGCACCGCCGGCGTTCGGGCTCGCTGATGCAAGCGGCCACGGTTCTCGTCGTCCTGATCCTTTGCGGCCAAAGCGGCGCGGAATCCATTCCCGCCACTCAGCCGGCCGCTACGCAGCCCGCCACCCGGCCGGCGACGACCCGGCCCGCGATTTCCGCCGACGAACTGCGGAAAAACGTCCTCCAGGCCTACCTCCACACCGATACCTATGCCGTCAGCAAGAAGGTCACGCTCTCGACCACCGGCGGCCCGGCGAACCAGAACCACACGTTCGAGTACATCTTCGCCTTCGACCGCAAAGGCCAGCGACTGGCGCTGCAGTCGCAGCCGATCAAACTGGTGGCGGGAGACGGCCATGTCCGCGTCCATCTCGGCGGCGATCGTTACCTCGATCGATTGACGGACAAACCACTGTCCGAAGCGGCACTCCGTTCCGCCTGGCCTACGTTCGATCTGCTGATGGGCACGCCGGACCTGTCGATGCTGATCGAAGGCGCCAACTACGAGTTCCTCGCCGGCGCTCAGGTGACGCTGGACGACGCCGCGACCGACCCGGCCGATCCGCGTTGGCGCCTGCGACTGACGGACTCCGGCGGAGGCGCCGTGACCTTCGCCGTCGATCCCGACCAC
>JADLAP010000093.1 GCA_020848195.1 Phycisphaeraceae bacterium | reverse complement strand
TGGCGCCCTTGGTTCCGTAGGCGCGGACGCGGAGGCTGTTGGGCTGGCCGGTCGCCCAACGGGTGCTGTGAATGGTCCCCATCGCGCCGCCGGCGAAGGTCACCTGACTGACGAAGCTGTCGTTGGCGTCGAAAATGTAATCGCCGACGCGGTTGTTCTTCACGCCCTTGTCGAAGGTGCGGAGGGTGCAGTTGATTTCGGTGATGTCGCCGCAGATCAGGCTGGTCATATCGTAGATATGGACGCCGATGTCGCCGAGGGTTCCGGCACTGCCGTGACGGGTGGAGAGCCTCCAGAGCAGGGCGTCGGATGTCCGCCAGTCGCCCCAGCCCTTGCTGACGAGCCAGCCCTGAAGGTAGCTCGCTTCGACGTGGCGCAGTTCGCCGATGCCGCCGCCGCGCACGAAGGCGGAGACCTTCTGCAACGCTGCCGCATTGCGGTAGGAGAAGTTGACCATGTTGATGACCCCCTTCTTTTCCGCCGCGGCGCACATCTTCTTCGCATCCGCCAGCGTCGAAGCCAGCGGCTTCTCCGACAGCAGGTGAATCCCCCGTTTGATCACCGCCAGCGCCACCTGAGCATGGAACCGGTCCGGCGTCACATTGGTGATGCCGTCCAGCTTTTCCTTGTCCATCATTTCTTCGTAATTGTCATACGCCGTGGGGATGCCGAACTCATTGGCATATGCCTGTGCCCGCTCCTTGAGCACATCGCAGCACGCGACAAGCTTGACGCCTTTGATTTCCTGAAACAGCTTGGCATGACCCTTGGCCATGCCGCCCGTGCCGATGACGCCGATGCGAATCATGTCGATCACCTTTGTGTGGATGCCGTGGATAGAAATCCGTGAACGTTAAAGGTGCGGAGTTTATCCGAAGATGGCGGTGAAACGCCAACCGCGCGCCGTCATGCCTGTCATGATTTTGATTGCGATGTTGAGCTTAGCCCAGCATCCCGGCGATCACCTTGGCCACATGCCGGCCGAGAACCTGATTGCCCAAGGCGTTGTAGTGGTAGCCGTCGCCTGCGCTGTATTCGGGATGATCGGCGACAAGTCCGTACAGGTCGTTTACGGCGATGCCGCGCTGGTCCATGATCTGCCTGGTCAGGCGATTGCGTTCGAGGACGCGCGGATTCTTCGCCGGCTCCAGCGTGGCGGGATCGCTCTTGACCGTGATCGGCGTGGACGCGGCCCAGATCAGCTTCGCTTCGGGAGCCAGTTCCTGAAGATTGTCCAAGAGACTCGCCACACCGAGTGCGTAATCCGCATCGGAGATGTCGAAGCCGTGCAGGCCGTTGTTGACGTGAATCGCCGCGAAACGGTAGCCCGCCATCGACAGGGCCAGTTCGCGGTAGTACGCGGGATCGCCGGCGCACTTGGACGTGGAAAAGTACGCCAGCGTCGCCTTGCCCTTGAGTTGCTCGGCCGCTTCGCCATGACAGCCCACGACGATGGAGTCGCCGATCATCAGCACGCGAGGCAGCGTCGTGTCCTCGGTGTTGTACCAGTAGAACATGCACCATTCCGTGCTTTCACGCTTCAGCATGACCTTATTCCCAACCGTGGATGACTGATTTCATAACCGCCGGATGATACCGGCATTTTCACCACAACAGGCTGACCGCGATGCCCATCATGGCGACGTCGCCAAGGATGTGGACCGCCCACGGCGCGACGATGGAGTCGGCCGACTGGTAGAGCCGCTGAAGGATCAGGGCGAAGATGAACAGCCCGCCGATGGCCATGCCCAGCGGCAGCGGGGTCATCCAGTGATAAATGAACAGCACGTGCTGCGCGGTGAACGCGGCCGCGGGAAGCAGCCAGCCCAGCCAGCGACTGCATCGCACGAGCTGTCCAAACGTGAACGCGCGGTAGAAAAACTCCTCCAGCAGCGAATTGGCGAAGATCGTCACCGGCGCGATCAGCCACACCGTGGCCGGCGTCACGCTGAACTGTTGTCTGATCTTGGCGACGATAGCCGGCTTGTCCAGCAGCAGATCGCCGAGCATCGCGTAGACGCCCCAGAAGATCAGCACCGCCAGCACGCCGAGTCCCAGCGCCAGGCCCATCCGCTGACGGGCGTGACGCCACCGGCACACCTCCGCGCCAAGCTTCAATCCCGTCATCCGACAGTAAATCACCGGCGGAATCAGCAGAAACAGTTTGTACAGCGAATACCCCAGCACCCCCGAAAGCCCGAGGGCCATCTGCATGCCGATGACCGCCAGGGGCAACAGCGTCAGAACGACCAGCGTAGCCGTCGCGTGTTTCGGGTCGGAACGGATCATACGCCGGGCATTGTAACGACACGGATGCGCTCTACCCACGGATACTCCCCCCCAGGGCGACCGCATAGGACCATTCAAGGCTTGCCGGAACCCCGGACCCCCATGACCGAAGGTCCAAATCAGAATGACGAATGAAAAGACCGGGTTTTCGGCGTTTCGTCATTCGGATTTGGACCTTCGTCATTTCACCTCGTCCGCCTCATGATCCCTATGCGTTTGCCCTGATGGATACCCATGGATACCCCCACGGCTCGAAGACTCGCCATGGGGCTTGCGGGCATGTCCGGGGGGCTTGCGTGAGGTCAGTTGTCCGCGCTGAGCAGAGCGAGTTCCGCGTCAGGATCGGGGTCCGGATCGGCGTCGGTATTCGACACTATTTCCGGATCAGGCCCCGAGCGTTGCAGGCTTTCGAGAAACTCGGGCCGGCCGAGGTCGGCGATGGAATCGACGATGATGTTCGGCTGATACGCATACCGGCTCAGGTCCTCGCGGCAGGTTCCGCCGGAGAGGACGAGAATGGTGCGATAGCCGAGCTGCACGCCGCCGAGGATGTCGGTTTCCATGGTGTCGCCGATCATGGTGACTTCCGCGCTGCGCAGGCCCAGTTCCGTTCGGGCGGCGCGCATCATGACGGGGCTGGGTTTGCCGACGCTGAAGGCGCGGATGCCGGTTGCGGTTTCGAGCATGGCCACCGTCGCCCCGCAGCCTGGCCTCAGTCCCTGTTGCGTGGGGCAGTTGGGGTCCATGTTCGTGGCGATGAGCTTGGCCCCTTTGACGAGCATTCTCACCGCGTTTTCCAGCATTTCCATGGTCAGCACGCGCCCTTCGCCGACGACGACGTAGTCCGGGTCATGGTCGACGATGGAATACCCGTTGGCGTGCAGTGCCTGGAGCAGGCCGCCTTCGCCGATCACGTACGCGGTTCCGCGTGGCTTCTGTCTTGCGAGAAACCGCGCGGTGGCCATGGCGCAGGTGAACACGTGCTGCTCTTGCACGGGCATGCCCATGCGCTGCAGCCGCGTGGCGACATCGCGCCGCGTCCGCTGGCTGTTGTTGGTGAGGAAGAGAAACGGCACGCGGGTTTGCACGAGGGTTTCGATGAATTGTTTCGCGCCGGGAATCAATTCCTGGCCGCGGTAAATGACGCCGTCCATGTCGATGAGCAATCCGTGAGGCATATCAGTTCTCCGTTAATCGTCCAATGTCTACAAATGCATTGGACGTGGAGAGAGATGCAAAGCTCATGCCACAAACCGCCATCGAAATGCATCGCGGCGTGTGATTTGACGCGCGTTGAACCGTGTTTTTGCCGGGAAATGTCGCGGTAGCCGAATCCGTGCCCACGTTCTGGTCAGCATCCGTCGCGTTCAGACGGGAAGCAGTTCTTCATCCATGCCATGGACCTGCACAAGATACGGGGCAAGCTCGATGCGCTGCGGCGTGTCGTGCCGGCCCTCGGTCAGTTCGACGATCAGATTGGCGCACCGGCATCCCATCTCGTGCCACGGCACGCGCAGCAGCTTCGTGCGTCTTGCGGGATGGCCCAGCAGATGGACCATGGTGTGTTCGAGCGTGTCGAGGTGCCAGGCTTCAAAGTGGACGAAATCGAGATCGCGGATGGCTGCGGGCATCGCGGTTTCGCCGCCGATGGCGTAGAGCAGGGACTGGCTGACGAAGCTGTTTTCGACGAAGACCGCGGTGGGACGCGGATTGGCGCGGAGCAACTGTTCGATCGCCGCGCGGCCGGTGCGCTGATCGGGCGTGTTCTGAGCCGGCGAGTCGATCACCCACTGCGGCTGCAGTTCAACGCCGGCCTCGGTCAGGCCCTGACGAAAGCCCGCATGTTTTTCCGGACTGACCGGCTCGCGGTCCACGAGCCAGCGGATGGTGGCGATGGCGCGGTGCCCCCGGGCCGCCAGATGACGCGCCGCCAGCAGCCCGCCGGCGAAGCTGTCGATCACCACGGCATGCACGTCCCGCGCCCACGCCACATGCCCCATCTGCACCACCGGCACATGGTCCTCCTGAAACGCCTCGGCCAATGCCTGCACGAGGCGAGTCAGGTTGGAGTCAATCACCACGGCCGCGGGCTTGCGCGAACGCATCAGCGCCACCTGAGGCGGCATCGGTGAATCCTGATCGAACAGTTCCATCTGCGTGCTGGCAAACAGATCGCCGAGAATTTCGTACAGACCGTTGAACTTGGCCATGTAGGGAAAGGCATTGTGGCTTCGGACAAATTCGCGCCGGGACGATATGTAGAGCACCGGCTGACGCGGACGCTTAGGCTCGTAGCCGGCTTCGCGCAGCAGTCGAATCAAACGCAACCGCAACGGCGACGACAGCCGGCCCGTGCCGTTGAGGGCGTAAGACACCGCAGCCGTTGACACCCCGGCCTGGGCTGCGATCTGTCCTACCGTCACACGTTGGGTCCGACGCTCCGGCACTCGACCTGTCATGTCCGCCACCATCCCGCGCCCCCGCCGCTGGAAGTTTCCCCCGAATCGCGTCCCTCCGGGAACAGGATCGCCCGGCCCCGGGGATAGCCCATCCATCATACGTTACAGGGCGGGAAATGTTGAATGGGAGGCCCCGTCTCCCAGAACGAACGAGAGGACTCGCGGCAGTTTGCCCGCGGCTGGAACAAGTCCTGTCATTTGTCATTCGGTTTTGGACATTCGGTCATTTGTCGTCTTCACGCCCCGTCGCCGGTCAGCGGCATCCGGGCCAGACGATCCACCAGCGTGACCATGTCGATCCCCATCCGTGCCGCGGCCTTGGGCACCAGCGAATGCGTCGTGAAGCCCGGCAGCGTGTTGATCTCCAGTATCCACGGCTTGCCTGAAGCATCCACGATCAGGTCCACCCGGCTCAGATGCCGGCATCCACATGCCTGATGCGCCTGCAACGACGCCGACTTCGCCAGCTCCAGCACCGCCGGCGTAAGTCCCATCTCCCCGGCGTCAAACAGATACCGCGTGTCCTCGCGCGTGTATTTCGCCTGATAGTCGTAGTATTCCGTGGCGGGCACAATGCAGATCGGAGGCAGCGCGATCGTCCCCGCGCGGCCCCGGCCCGGCGTGCCCAGAATGCCCACCGTCAACTCCTTGCCCGTCACGAACCGCTCCACCAGCACCCGCGCGTGACGCTCATGCAACTGCGCCATCGCATGCTCGGCTTCCGATTCCTGACGGCAGATGAACAGGTCGATGCTGCTGCCCTCGTGCGTGGCCTTGAGCACCACCGGAGCCTTGAGCGATCGCTTCTGGCCCAGGCTCAGCAGTTCATACGGCGGCGTCGGCAGGCCGTGCTGCTCCAGCGCCAGCTTGGTGCGATGCTTGTCCATGCACAGCGACGAGGCCGGCGCGCCGCTGCCGACGTAGGGCAGTTTTCGGGCGTCGAGCAATTGCTGCAACGGCCCGCCTTCGCCCCACGAGCCGTGCATCACGGGAAACAGCACATCGCCGCCCCACTGGACAAACGCATCCAGCGCGGACAGATCATCCGGCCCGATGTCGCGCAGCATCACCTCATGCCCCGCCTGCTTCAACGCAGCCGCGACCTGTTCGCCGCCGACCAGACTCACAGGCCGCTCACGATCCGGCCCGCCTGCCAACACCATGACCTTCAACGTTGATTTGACCGACATAGCCATCTCCATCCCTGAAGATACTACCATCGGCAATCCGGCTTCTCCCGCTCGAACCGTGACGGGAAGTCGTGAACTCGTCGCTCAGTACGCGTCGTACCGGATCAGTTCCGACCCGGCCGGGGGATTGCCGAAGTCGGGTATCGCCAACTGCTCGCCCTCTCGCATCGCGGACTGATGCGCGACCAGGCCCGGCGCGGTGTAGCTCGCCGCGGCCCAGACGTGGTTCGGCGCCAGACGCTGCTGCACCACCGAGCGCACGAAATCGTCCACGAGGAACTGGTGCGAACCGAAGTGGCCGTTGCCGTGACCGATGAACTGCCGCGGCAGACGATGCACGGGATGAATTTTGGCTGTGCTGGTGAAGAAGTCCATCTGCTGGCCCCCGGCTGCGTCGATTTCCGACGCGCTCCGCTCCATGCGGCAGGTCAGCAGATCGGTCACGTCATGCAGCACGCCTTCGCCGAGCGTGGTCCATGAATCCCGTTCCATCTGCTGCTCGTAACAGCCTTCGGTGCCGAAGATGCTGGTCCGGACACTGTTGCCGACCGTGCAGCCGACGCGGCGGAATTCGTTGACCCGGCACATGCCGCCGTTGGAGACGCGGAACAGGGCGGTCTGGTTGCTGAAGGGATTGTCCCAGAGGTTGTTGCCCTTGCCGAAGACGCCGTCGCCGGTGTGATCGACGTAGCCGAGGCAGGAAACGCTGGTGAGCTTCGCCCCGGTGAGCGAGACGATGAAGCTGGTGGAATGCGTGGGATAGTGCATTGGCGGGATGCCGGCGACCTTTTTCCAGTCCTTGCCTCCGCTGTGCTGATAAGCCTGGTAGAAGCCGTGGGACATGTCGTGCAGGTATTCGCCTTCGCCGTAGACGAAGCGTCCGAAGGCGCCCTGGGCCTGTTTTTCCCGGCAGAATACGGCTGCGGGATAGTAGTAGCTCGTCTCGCCCATCATGTACAACAGGCCGGTGCGTTCGACCGTCCGCACCAGTTCGCCAATCTCGTCCAGCGTGCCGGCGGCGGGCACGGCACAGTACACGTGCTTGCCGTGATTGAGCGCGTGGATCGCCTGCGGGCCGTGCAGGTGACGCTGCGTGATGATGGCGACCGCATCGACGTCGCTGGCGCAGAGTTCCTCGTGCGTGGCGAACGCACGTTGAAGGCCGAACTTTTCCGCCGCCGCTTTCCGACGGTCGGGCAGCAGTTCGGCGATGCTGACCGATTCGACATGCGGATGGGCCTTGAACAGGGGAATGAAGGCCTGCGCGAAGCCGCCGATGCCGGTGATGCCGATCTTGATGCGTTTCACAGGATTCTCCAGAGGCGGGAAGGAAAACGTGTTCACTTCGCGGCAGTCAGTTGCGTGCGAAGGTCGGTTTCCGGGGTGGGACGCAGATTCTGCTGAGGCCAGACGATCTGCCGGCGTTGAGGCGTCAGGCGAGCCAGCAGTTCGGGAGAAGGCTGGTAACCGTGACGGAAGTTGCCCCAGCTTGGCCCGTAACGGTAGACGAGGATGCGGCGCTGGCCGGGATTGGCTCGCCGCGCCGAGCCGTGCATGATGGCGTCGACAAAGAGCAGCGCGTCGCCGGCCCGCATGTGCATTTCCACCGCGCCCTCCAGGCCGTCCACGGAACGATCATTGGCCCACTGGTAACGTGCGATGTCGGGATGATCGAAGTTGGATTTGTGGCTGGCGGGCACGAGCATGGTGCAACCGTCGCCGGGTCCGATGTCGGCCAGTGCGATGAGGATATTGACCTGGTTGCAGTGGAACTTGCCGTCGTGGCATGCGAACTGGGTTCGTGAGCAGTGCATGTGCCCGCCGGAGTGGAGCGGAATCGCCTCGCCGGGGCCGCGGAAGTTGGCGAAGTTTTCGTCGATGAACAACGGTCCGTGGTTGTGGTCGAACGTGCCTTCGCCGCCGACGAAGGTTTTCATGAGGTCGAACCATGCGGGATGGTCGATGAGGTTTTCAAACGCCGGGCCTGCTTCGTAAATCTGCTGGTAATTGATGCCATCCTTTTCGCTGAAGCGGTGGCCGTGGACGTGGCCCCACCACTGTCCGGGCTTGAGGCGCGGCATGACATCGAGGCCGGCGTTGATCTGCGCGACTTCCTCCGGCGACAACGCGCCGCGCAGATGCAGATAGCCGCGAAGATCGAAAAAAAAGATGTCGTGTTCGGAGGGCGTGGCCATGGCGGAAACTCCGGGCGAGGGATCGATGGTCGATCGTACCCCCAATGATATCGGAGTTCCTACGGGTGAAGTCGCGGATATTTCCGGTTTTCACATATCCAGAAGAGAAGAGATTTCACTACAACGGCACAAGGACACGACGGCCCCATGGACAAATCGTCATGTTCGCTGAATGCCGAAACATACCCATCGCCCTCAAGAGATGACTGTAGCGTTTTGCCGTGTCGGTCCGACAAGGCATGGTCTAACTCAGGGGTCAAGCTTGACTCATGACACTCTGCATTTTTTTGCTCCTTGAGTGATCCCCACACATTGCCGTGACGAGCCGGAAGCGTGAGCCACGGATTTGCTATGAATCACCCAGGATTTTCGGTGGAAATCCGTCGCTGATGCTTCCGGCTCGTTTCGTGCAACGACTTATTTCGCCGGCTGCGTCGCGGCCTGGCCTCGGTCGTTCAGCTCGTTCCAGAACGTGTTTTCCGCCTGCTGGAACCTGCCGAACAGGGCTTTGAGGTGGTCGAGCATCTGGCGGACTTCGGCGGCGTCGGCGGGCTTGTCGGCCATCATGGATTCGATGCTGCGCGACGCGCTGTCCAAAGCGCCGGCGGCGAGGGCGAACGATCTGGCGGCGTCGTACAGATTGTCCGTCTCCATTTCGCCAGGCTGCGGAGCATGGAGCAGACGCCAGGGCGAACGGCGGATTTCGATCGCCGCCAGCTTGAGCTGGTCCGACATGATCTGGGCATTGGCCACCGCGCGGTCCAGCACGGGACGCTCGGCGGTGACGAATTCCTTCAGCCGCACCGATGTGGTCTTGAGCGACTCCAACGCAGCCTGCGCGGTAGCCATCGCATCCTGCACCTGCTGCATCGTCGTGTGGCGGATCGTCGCGGAGGTTTCCTTGAGATTCGCCGTGGTGTCCTGCACGTTGGCGACGGTCTTTTCGAGGCTGGGCATCTGCTGATCGAGGAACGACCGGGTCTGCGCGGTGATGGCGCGGGTGTTGTCCAGCGCGGCGTCGAGGTTGGCGGACCAGGGTTCCACCTTCGCCTGCACGGCACTGAGGATTTCCTTGGTGCTGGCCAGGGATTCATGCACTTTGTCGATCGCGCCGTCAACCTTGGCGATCAGTCGATTGGATTTCTCCATCATGACGGGAACCTGCTCGTCCAGCACGGCGGACATGTGTTCGACGTGGGCGATGATGCTTTGAATCTGCTTTCGCTGGAGTTCCTTGATGCCGATGTTCTGGGTCAGGTCCTGAACGAGGGAGCTGGCGGCGAGGGCGCCGGGGATGGCGTCGCGTGGGCCGGGGTATCGCGCGAGTTTCTGCTCATCGGTGAGTTTGGCCGAATCGGTCGCGCCGACCATGGCCCATCCGGGCACGATGTTGGCGGGCATGGCGTCGCCTGGGGTGTAGCGAGGGGAACCGGACTGGCCGCCGACGCTGCGGATGTTCAGGCGTGTGCCGGAGCCAAGCGGCGGAGCGACCAGTTCGATCAGGGCATCCCAGTGCAGCGTCACGTGGTCGGGGATTTGGCAGACGACGACGAGGCCGCGGACCTGGCCGGGCGATTGCGAATCCGCATACGACTGGATGTCGTCGACGACGCCGACGGGCTGATCGCCGAGGGTGACAGCCGCGCCGGGCTTGAGGCCGCGAACGCCGTCGCTGAGCAGATAGAACACACGGACCACCTGCCGCTTCTGCGTCAGATGATCGAGGTCGGCCAGGATGTAGACGACGACCAGCGCCAGCAGGATGCCGAAGAGGACGAACAGGCCGGCCTTGAAGTTGTCGCGTTGAAGCTTCATCATGAAATTCCCGTTGCATGCTTCGAGGTCAGGCGCCGCGCGTGGGCGTCACGGCCGGACGCGAGGCGATCTGCGGAGCGACCAGGCCCAGCAGATCCTCGGCGTAGTTGGACGATTGCTTGCGCTCCGTCAGAGGCCCGTGCGGATCGCCGCGGAGAAACTGGCGGATCAGGCCCGAAGTTTCGTCGAGTTCGCCTTCCATCGCGCGAAGCTCTTCAAATTCCAGGCGTGGGCCGATCTTCAGCACCCGGCCCTTATCCAGCATCACCATGCGATCGGCGATGGCGAACGCCGAGTCCATCTCATGCGTGACGACCACGCTGGTGACGCCGAGCTGGCGGGAGAGGCCGATGATGAGTTGATCGATTTCCGCGCTGGTGACGGGATCGAGACCGGCCGAGGGTTCGTCGTAGAAGAGGATCTGCGGATCCATGGCCAGCGCCCGCGCGAGGCCCGCGCGTTTTTTCATGCCGCCGGAGATTTGCGAGGGGAATTTGTCCGCGTGCTCGCGCAGGCCCACCATTTCGAGCTTGATTTTCACCATGATGTCGATGGTGGAGGCGGGCAGGTCGGTGTGTTCGGTCAGGGGCAGCGCGATGTTGTCGTGCAGGGTCATGGAATTGAACAGGGCGCCGGACTGGAACAGGATTCCGAAGCTTTTGCGGATCTCGTTGAGTTGGGCTTCGCTCATGCCGGTGATGCGTCGGCCGAGGAGTTCGATGTAGCCTTCGTCGGGGGTGAGCGAGCCGATCATGTGGCGCAGAAGCGTGCTTTTGCCGCAGCCTGATCCGCCCATGATGACGATGGTTTCGCCGCGTCGGACGTGGAGACTGATGCCGGCGAGGACGGGCCGAACGCCGCCGAAACGCTGCACCAGATCATGCACGACGATCGCGGGAGCGTCGTCGGAGCCGGTGGGTTCGAGTCTGTCCGGATCGCCAGTCATACGTCGAATGATATCGGGATCAAGGCTCGGAGGACGGCGGATTGCGGGATTCGGGCACGGGTTTGAGACGAATGGTCACTTCCGTGCCCACGGGCGGGATGGCGGCAGTACGTGCCCCCCATGCCGCGTCGTCGTTCTGGTTGGTCGTGTCGGTGTTGCGGGCGAGCAGATCGTCGCCGAAGTGGACGAGGGAAAGGACGGTTCCGCCGACGTCGGCGCGGTAGAGGCGCTGGCCTTCCCAGTCGACCATGGCCGACCCGGTGAACAGCCAGATGTTGTCGGGCAGCGTGGCGTTGTCCGGCCGATGCTCGATCCACTGATGGGCGGGCACTTCGATGTTCCGACCGTCCTTCAGGTAGCGCAGCGTCACGGCGACGCGCTGGCCTCGGGCGGGCGTGGTGGTCATCTTGTCGCCGGTAATTTTCCATTGCATCGGCGTGCCCGGCGCCGCGCCGACCAGCAGCAGCGCCAGATGGATGTGGCTCGGCCGGGCGGCAACGCTGAGGATGGATTCATGTTCCCGTGTGCCCGCGCTGCAGGCCAGCAGCTCGAGCCACTCCGCTTCGCGGCGAATCACCTTCGCATCCAGTTCCACCACGCCGGCCTGTCGATCCACGCGGAGATGCGGCAGCGACTCGACCACCGCCGCGAGATTCCGATCCGCCGATGCCTTGTTTCCCCCGTCCGGCTGCGTGGCCGGCACGTCGCCCGCCGCGGCCGCGAGGGCCAGCGTCAGCGCCAGGAGCATCGTCCCGACCGCATGTGTACCGCCGAGGTTCTGTTTGACCATATTGCGATGATACCCGGCTGTAACCGTCTTGCGGGAGGTGAATATCCGAATGTCAGACGATAAGCTCCGTTGACGTCAGGCGTCAAAGCATTAGAATGCCCGCTCGTTTGCAACATTCCTGACAGGCGACAATGGAGGTCGCCTGCGCGCCTGTAACCCCTATTCAGCTCTGTACAGAGAGAAGGAACCACGCCATGGCGAACGCGGAGAAGATGATCTACTACTTTGGAAAGACCCGTACCGACGGCAAGGGCGACATGAAGCCTCTGCTGGGCGGCAAGGGCGCCAACCTCGCGGAAATGACCGGCATCGGTCTGCCCGTACCCCCCGGCTTCACCATCACCACGGAAGTGTGCGACCTGTACTACAAATCCGGCCGCAAACTCCCGGCGGGCCTGATGGCCGACGTCCATAAGCACGTCGAAATGCTCGAAAAAGAGCTGGGCAAGAAGTTCGGCGACATCGCCAATCCGCTGCTCGTCTCCGTGCGTTCCGGTGCCGCGCTCTCCATGCCCGGCATGATGAACACCATCCTCAACCTCGGCCTGACCGACAAGTCCGTCACCGGCGTGGCCAACGCGACCAACAACCAGCGTTTCGCCTACGACGCCTATCGCCGCCTGATCAACATGTACGGCGACGTGGTCATGGGCGTGGACCATGAACACTTCGAAGCCGCGTTCGACAAGATCAAGCACAAGTACAACGCCAAGCTGGACACCGACGTTCCCGCCGAAGGCCTGATCGAACTCTGCCAGGCGTACAAGGACGTGTACAAGAAGCACGTCGGCAGCCCGTTCCCGCAGGATCCGTACAAGCAGCTCGAACTGGCGATTGAAGCCGTGTTCAAGAGCTGGATGCAGCACCGGGCCATCCGCTACCGCCAGATCCACAACATCCAGGGCCTGCTCGGCACGGCTGTGAACGTGCAGTCCATGGTGTTCGGCAACATGGGCGACGACAGCGGCACGGGCGTGGCGTTTACCCGCAACCCCTCGACCGGCGAGAACAAGTTCTACGGCGAATTCCTGATCAACGCACAGGGCGAAGACGTCGTGGCCGGCATCCGCACGCCGATGCCCTGCGATGAGATGCCCAAGTGGAAGCCGGAGATTCACAAGCAGCTTCTGGGCGTCAAGAAGACCCTGGAAGATCACTACCGCGACATGCAGGACATTGAGTTCACGATCGAGAACGGCCATCTGTACATGCTGCAGACGCGCACGGGCAAGCGCACGGGCGCGGCCGCGGTGAAGATCGCCTGCGATCTGGTGAAGGAAAAGCAGATCAGCGAGCAGGACGGCGTGCTTCGCATTCCGGCGTCCGACCTGACGCAGCTTCTGCTGCCGAGCTTCGACCCGGCGGCGAAGAAGAAAGCCGACGTGCTGACCCGCGGTCTGCCGGCGTCTCCCGGCGCGGCGGTCGGCAAGCTGGCGTTCTCCGCCGCCGAAGCCGTGCAGCGTTCGCAGGGCGGCGAAAAAGTGCTGCTGGTCCGCAAGGAAACCAATCCTGAAGACATCGACGGCATGCACGTCGCGGCGGGCATCCTCACCAGCACCGGCGGCATGACCAGCCACGCGGCGGTCGTCGCCCGCGGCTGGGGTCGCTGCTGCGTCGCCGGCGCCGGCGCGATCAGGATCGACGCAAAGGCTCGCAAGATCAGCGTCAACGGCAAGACCTTCAGCGCCAAGGACACGCTCTCCATCGACGGCTCCACCGGCGAAGTCATGGCCGGTGAAGTGGCGACCAAGGCCCCCGCGCTCTCCGGCGACTTCGCCACCGTGATGAAGTGGTCGGACAAGTACCGCACGCTGAAGATTCGCACCAACGCCGACACCCCGGCCGACGCCAAGCGGGCCCGCGAGTTCGGCGCCGAGGGCATCGG
>JADLAP010000092.1 GCA_020848195.1 Phycisphaeraceae bacterium | reverse complement strand
GCTCGATCCGTGACCCTGAAAGGACATCTGGAGCGATGGCTGAAGATGGTCCCGAGTGACGACATTCGGACCCGTTCGAGCGAGCTGGCGTGGACCGGCTTGAACCGAAATCGACCTTCGTCGCCGGTGCGTTGCCGGTACACTGACCCCCCATGGATACACCTCGCAATCTCATCGGCCAGTCGCTTGACGATCTGGACACGCCCTGCCTGACTTTGAATCTCACCGCGTGCGACAAGAACCTGCGCACGATGTCGGACGCCTTCGCGGGCAAGGCGTGCAAGCTGCGGCCACATTTCAAAAACCACAAATGCGTCACCCTCGCCCGCAAACAACTGGCGGCGGGCAACTGCGTCGGCATCACCTGCGCCAAGCTCGGTGAAGCGGAAGTCCTCGCCCAGGCCGGCGGCTTCGATGATCTGCTGATCGCCAATCAGGTCGTCGGCCCCGCCAAGATGGCCCGGCTGGTGGAAGCGGCACGCAAGACGCGCCTGACCGTCGCGGTGGATCATCCCTGTCATGTGGACGAGATCGACGCCGCGGCGACGACAGCCGGCGTCGTGATCGACCTGCTCGTGGAGGTGGACATCGGCATGGGCCGCTGCGGCGTGCAGCCCGGCGAGCCGGCTCTGGACCTGGCGCGGCGCATCGTGGGCCGGCGTGGCGTGCGATTCCGCGGCCTGCAAGCCTACGAAGGACATGCCGTCTACACCGATGACCCCGCGATGCGACGCGACAACGTGACACGATCCATGAATCTGGCGATCCAGACCCGCAGGCTCATCGAACAGACGGGCATCCCCGTCGAAGTCGTCAGCGGCGGGTCCAGTTCCACCTATCCCACCACCGGCAGCCTCGACGGCGTGAATGAAATCCAATCCGGCACGTATGCCACCATGGACTGGCGCTATCAGCAGCTTGCCCCGCGGTTCGACCTTGCACTGACCGTCCTGACCACCGTGATCAGTACGCCCGCGGCGGGACGCGCGGTGCTGGATGTGGGCGTCAAGGGCATCGGCGCGGAGTTCGGCAATCCACGCGTGCTGCACGAGCCGGAGGCGGAAATCCCGTCGTTCCGGTCGGAGGAACATACCGTGGTCCGCAACGTTCCCGCGTGGCGCATCGGCCGCAAGGTCCATCTGGTCCCCAGCCACGCCTGCACGACCTGCAACCTGTACAGGCAATTCATCGTGCATCAGGACGGCCGGGTGGTGGACGTCTGGCCCATCGAAGGCTCGGGCAGGCTCGCCTGATCCACGCGCTGCGGCAAGCCAAGGGTGACATCCTCCAGACTTCGTCCGCCCTGCTTCAGCCGCCAGCGCATGTCCATGCGCTGCCGCCACGCGCCCAGTGACGCCTCCACCTGCGCTGCCGGCTGGCCGGGCGTGCTGCGGTCCACATGCACGATCAGCTTCGCCCCGCTGCCATCCAGTTCCGCCGGCAACGCGAGGGTCTGTTCGCTTACCCCCTGCTCCAGCAGATGCGGCGCAGCCACGGCGCCGGCATCAAGCAACTGCCGAAGCTGCGCCTGAGGCAAGGCGTCCCGCGTCACCCGCGACATCGTCCGCAGCCACGCCGCCGACGCCGCGGCCAGCACGGCGATGAACGAAATCAGAAACAACGCGAAAATCAGGCCAAAACCGCGACGATGTCGTGGCTGCTCCGGGATAAACGCATTGGGTTCTGATCCCCTCTCCCTTTCAGGGAGAGGGTTAGGGTGAGGGTTGGACGTCCGTGAACCAACACGTCCCATCACGGGCGAAATGTGATCGATCGCCGTACCCTCTCCCAGCCTCTCCCTGAAAGGGAGAGGGGCAAAAGCCTTGTGCGTTGATCCTGGTGACTGCTCATGATGTGCGCTCATGGCTTGACCTCCAGCACCGCCACGAGACTGGTCATGGACAGGCGAAGGTCGATGCCGCTCCGCGCCACGCGCTGACCCAGTCGCAGCGTCATGCCCTCGGCGGTAAACGCCAGATCGTCCGGCAACTGAGGCCACAGGCGATCTTCCGCGGGAAAATCGCCGGATTCCCGCGTTTCATGCAGCACGCAGCCCACCGGCGTCTGGTCGATGCGCCACACATACCGATGACCATCGACCAGCGATAACGTCACCTGCTGCCCAGTCTCATCCACCTCAACACGCTTCGCCGCCAGGACGCGCCGGCGCAGCTCGTGGGCCACGCGATCCATCCGCGACGCCGCCGTCTCGGCGCGGCGAACGTCGCGCGTCATGTCCAGCGTCTCCTTGAACGCACGCCCCGCCATCAGCAGAAACACGCCGATCAGCACGATCACCACCAGCAGACCGGTGAGAGAACAGTCGATGAAACCTCGACGGTGACGCATGGTCATGGCGCAACCTCCTTGCCCGTGACATGCGAAACGGGAACCACGCCCACCATCTCGGCGGAGGTGCGTCCCACCGTACACGTCACCTTGACCCACCGCCAGCCCGGCGCGGCGTCCATGTTCCCCAGCGGCGTCACATCCGCCGCGACTGTCGAAGGCAACATCGCCTTCACCTGGCCGGGGACCTCGCCGGGGGCATGGCCGGGGGACTGGCCGGGGGACTGGCGAAGCTGTTGCAGTGTCGCCTCCGCCCACCGTGCCGCCGACCGCCGCTCGCTCAGCCGCTGGTCCGCCCGACGCTGCTGCGTGCCCAGCATCGCCAGCATCCCCAGCGCCAGCAGCACCACCGCCATGGCGATCAGCAGTTCCATCAGCAGAAATCCCCGACTTTTTCGCATGTTTTGTGGTTGTTGCATGTCAGTACGACCCCGATACGCGAATGGTTTGCCAGATCAGCGCCGCCAGCGGCTGGAACAGGGTGACCACGAACAAGCCCACCGGAACCGACATCAGCAGCACGCCGAAGGCGGGCATGAGCGTGTCCATGAGTTGCTGGCGATGCACGGTTCGCCGGTCATATTCGCGGGCCAGGCACGCCATCGCCGCCGGGAGTGTTCCCGTCACGCAGGACGAGGCGAGCAGGCCGGTGACGAGTTTGGGCAGACGCAGGCCAAGCGTGTCACCGATCTCCGCGCCGTTTTCCAGTCGCAGCCGCCACTGCGTCAGCCTCCGATGCAGCTTCCCCGTCACGGGCAGCGTTTCCATGTCCAGCAGCACGCGATGGAACGGCTGCCCGGCATCGGCCTGCTCCGCCCCCATCGCCAAGACACGAGCCAAATCACGTTCCATCCGCCATCGGCCGAGTACGGGCATGGACGACAAAATGGCATCAAATGGATCACCACGATGCACCAGCGGATACGTGCCACCACACATCAGGTTGAATGTCATCCGGCCGATGGCTGACAGCACCAATACCCACATAAAACCATAAACCAACTGCGCGACATATCTCCGTTCAAAACAATATTCACAAAACCATTGGAAGGTAATTGGTGGTGTCATCTCAAAATCATCGAAAATGACCTTGAAATTCGGCATGGTAAAAAATAGGAAACTGAGTGACATTGTCGCGGTGACGATGAAAACCGTGACCAAATACGCCCTCGTTGTGTTTCGGTCGCCACCTTGATGATCTATGTCTCGCAGTTCACGGTTGATGATTCGGGACAGTGTGGACGCCAATTGGCCGGACCGCTCGGTGACGGCCAGTTCGGCGGCAATTTCCGGGGAAATCTCCGGCACCGCCCTCCGTAGCGCCACGTCCAGGGGTACGCCTCTCCTCAGATGTTCCTCGGCAAAATGTTCGATCCGCCCCCGCATCACGCCGCGTTCACTGCGACTGGCGGCGGAGACCAACTTGGACAGCGGCAAATGTATCCGCGTCGCCATATCCAGGTAACTGAGCATGGTCAAAGCCCGCCGGCGTCGTTGAATCAGCGATATCCTGCTCCATGCGTGCATCACAAACAGCGCCCCCACCGGCGCAAATACACCCATCCAAAAAAGCGGAAAACACAACGCCACCAGCACAAACAGGCCGATGATCGCCCACCACGTGCACCACAATATCTCACGGATGAAAAACATTGGTTTCATATCACATCCATTTTGCCCCTGGGCGAGCCATTTAGCCCCCGGTGAGTCACCGGGGGCTAATTGTCACGTCAGCGACGAAATCAGTTTCACCAGCGGCAGTATCAGGGCGATGACGACGAACCCGATGGTCAGTCCCAGCGCCACCAGCGACGCCGGCAGCAACACCGTGTGCAGCAACTGCAGCCGGCTTCGCGCCTGACGCTGATAAAGCTGGGCCATCAGTTCCAGCGTTTGTCCCAGCGTCTGATGCTCGGCCCCCAGGTCCATCATGGCGCTGATGGTGGCGGGAATCGCCCGGCGGGGATAGTCGCCGTCCACCGTCTGGCCGCGCTCGAGGCGCTGCCGAATGGTTTGGCTATCCGCCTCAATCGCCGGCGATCCCATCGCCTGTCCCGCCATGTCCAGCGCGTCCGTCAGCGGCATGCCCGCCTCCACCGCCACCCGCATCAGGTTGCACCAGCGCGACATCGCGTCGGCCAGCAGGGCCGGCCCCAGAACCGGAACCCGCATCATGAACCATTCGCAGATCGCCTGTCCCAACCCGCTGTGCCGCGACCGGGTGATCAGGATCAGCAGTGCCGCCAGCAGAACCAGCACGCACCCGGCCACCCACGGCATCCAAAGGTTGGCGCTGAGCAGCAACTGCGTCAACGGGGGCAAGGTCGTGTCGAAATCCTCGAGAATAAGCTGAAACGATGGGATCAAGTACAGGCTCAGCGCCAGCATCACCACCGCCAGCATCACCACCACCAGCACGGGATATGCCATGATCCGCACGAGCATGAACCGCACTTCGCGGATGAAATCCAGATGCTCGGCAAGGCTCATCAGCACCGCGCCGAGTTTGCCCGACTTCATGCCCGAGTCGAGCACCTGGCTGTACAGCGGCGGAAACCGTCCGCGGTTGGCTTCCATCGCCTCTGCCAGCGACATGCCCTTGCTCATGTCCGCTTCCACTTCCCGGATGGCGACGGCGAGCCGGCCTCGTTTGAGGTCACTAGCCAGCAGGCGCAGCCCGCGCTCCAGCGGCATCCCAGCCTGCGCCAGGTACGCCATCTGACGGTTGAGCGCGACGAAATCCTCGCCGGATAATGCACGTTGTTGAATCATCATGTACTCCCTCAGCCCCCGGCTTGGCCGGGTGTCGGCTCTGTGGTGGACAATTCCCCCAACACGCGACGGACTTCCGCCTCATCCGTCACGCCCTGACGCACGAGGTCCATCGCTACGCTGCGCAACGGGACGAACAGCGGATCGCCGGCAAGTATGGTTTCCAGTTCCCCGGCGTCGGCGTGACGAAGCACCGCCTGGCGCAACGGGGGTGACATCGTCGTCATGGCGGCGACGACGCGACGGCCGGCGTATGTTTCGCCCTGTTTTCTGCGTAAAAGTCGCATGGCGACCACGCCGCGCAGGGCGCTGATGATCTGATAAGGTTCGATGCCCATGTCCAGCAGACGAGCGATCGCGCCGCCGCAGGTTCCGGCATGGAGCGTGGCGACGAGGCGGTGGCCGGTGAGCGACGCCTGTACCGCCATCGCGGCGGTGGCGGCGTCGCGGATTTCGCCGAGCATGAGGACCTGCGGATCCTGGCGCAGGATGCTGCGCAGGGCGCGTTCATACGTGAGATCGCCGAAGGGTTGCACCTGAATCTGCGTCACGCCAGGCACGTCGCGTTCGACGGGGTCTTCCAGGGCAATGACGCTCAGGCCCGGCTGAGTGGCGAGGATGTGGGTGAGCAAGGCGTAGGCGGCGGTGGTTTTGCCGGAACCCGCGGGGCCGGTGAGGAGGATCATGCCGTCGTCGCCGCGTGCGAATTGGGAGAGACCTTCCGATACCGCGAAGGGCAAGCCGAGGTTTGAGAGCGTCCAGTTGTCGTGGGCGAGGGAGGACAGGCGGAGGACGGCACGCAAGCCTCGCGTGGTGGGCATGATGGCCAAACGCATGTCGGCGGGGATGCGGCCTTCCTGCGGTATGTCCTGACGGTACGTGAGCAGATCCGCCATGACCATCAGGCGCGTGACGACCGCGCGGCCCGCGGCGACATCGAGGTGTTCGACGGTTTCCAGCACGCCATCGACGCGGAATCGCACGTCGTAGCCGGCGGCTGAAGGTTCGAGGTGGATGTCCGACGCCTGCGCGCGGCCGGCCTGTTCGAACATGGCGGAAACCTGTTGCCGGGCGTCGGGTTCGGTGGTGGCTTTTTTCAAGGTGTTCCTGCCGGGGGATTGAGGAAATCGCCGAGCGTTTTGCCCGTCTGACGGCGGAGCGCTGCGTCGAGTTGATGGGCATCCATCGTGACGGTGTGACCATCGCCGTGGACGACGGCGTAACCGTTGCCCGACGGCGAGGGATGGAACATGGCGATGGCGCGGCTGTCCAGATGGTCGATGGCCAGTGTGCAGACGACGATCATCCGGGCCGAATTGGCGGGCGACGGCATCGCGGCCGGCCCGGTGTCCGCGCCAGGGCGCGCGGGCGAGGGCAGTGCCGCGATCAGCAGAAAGCCGAAGATCATGCAGCCCGCGACCGCGCCGCAGGTGATCTGAAACCAGCCGGAACGGGAGATCGTCACGCGGGGCCAGTGGGGTGTGAAGGTCTGGCCGGGGATAACCGGCGAACCGCTGATCAGGGTGATTTTGCCCAGTTGCATGATGAGCGACGCGGGGGCCGCCTGGGCGATCGACGCGGAAAACAGGCTCGCCAGCAGCACGGCACTGACCACGACGCCGCGTTTGCGAAGCTGGTGACGCAACTGGTCCAGGGCGGTCTGCATCTGCCGGCAAAGCGTGGCGGGACTGATGCCGCGCTGCACGGCAAGATCGCGCTGCGACCGGCCATGGAGGAAGTGCTCCACCAGCAGCGCCCGCGCGTCCTCCGGCATCGCCAGAAGTGCCTCGTCCACGTGCGGCGACACCTGAGCCCACGTCAGTTCCGCGTCCGCGGCCCCACCGCGTTCGACCTGATGACCCGCTTCACGCGCCCGACGGGCGCTGTCGCTGCGGATCACGTCGATCGCCAACTGCGTGGCGGTGCGGTGAAGCCAGCCGGCCAGGGAATGCGTCACCGAACGGGAATGACGCAGCAGGCGGAAAAACGTTTCCTGTGCGACGTCTTCGGCGCCGGCCCGATCGCGCAACATGCGCAGGGCAGTGCCGTAGACCAGATCGGCATGACGATGGACGATCTGGGCAAAAGCCTCCTGATCGCCCTCTTCGGCGAATCGTCGCAACAGGCTAAGGTCCGCTTCCGGCATGCCCAACACCATCACCTACGCCCCCCGGAAGTCCATTCTCACAAGACAGACGGAGCCGTTGTTGATTCGTTTCACGAAGACAGCGACACCGCCGGGGCCTGGCGGATGTTCAGGTCTTCGATCTCGAAAAACTCAGCCTTGGTGAAATTGAACGCGCTGCCCACCAGGTTGGACGGGAAGACTTCCAGGCGGGTGTTCAGGTCGCGGACATTGGCGTTGTAGAAACGCCTGGCGGCGGCGATGCGGTCCTCCGTGTTGGCCAGCTCTTTCTGCAAGGCGAGAAAGTGGTCGCTGGCCTTGAGGTCGGGATAGCGTTCCACGACAGCCAGGAGCTGGCGGAGGTGGCCGACGAGGACGTTTTCATCGCGGGCCTGTGAGGCGGGCGAGCCGGTGGACGCCACGGCGGCCTGCCTCGCCTGGGCCACGGCCTCCAGCGTGCCGCGCTCGTGGGCCGCGTAGCCCCGCACCGTTTCGACCAGATTGGGAATCAGGTCGTACCGGCGCTTCAGCTCGTTGTCGATCCCCGACCACGACTCCTTGACCTGCTGCCGCAGCCGAACGAACCCGTTGTACGTGCCGATCAGCCACATCACGGGCAACAACACGATGGCGGCGATGATAATCAGTTCAACCATATTCCTGTTCCCGGGTTTTTAGCCGCAGATGAACGCAGATGAACGCAGATAAGACAAATCAATTCAACCGCCAAGACGCCAAGGTAGGAATAGATGAAAACAATGATTTCATTTTTCTATTCCTATCTTGGCGCTCTTGGCGTCTTGGCGGTTGTTCTGATTTTCATCTGCGTTTATCCGCGTTCATCCGCGGCTCAACTCATCTTCGCTAATTGCTCCCGCACATACGCCGGCAATTGCTCGACCAGGCCTTCCGCGATGGACAGGGCGTTCTGGAAGGCGGGGACGTCGAAGGTGCTGCTGTTCCAGATCAGCACGTGCTGATCGGCGAATTGGATCGAATAGCGCCGCTGGTCGAGGAGGAACTGCATCGCGCGGGGATGCAGCACGTCGTAGGCCCAGCGGCGATCCGGGGACGAGACGTGGAACTTGCGGCTGAACTCGGCGGATTCGAAGTCGATGTCGTCCCACCCGAACGCGCCGGCGATCTTGTCCAGCAGATTTTCCGGACGAATCATCAGGGGCTTGAGCGTCAGGGGCAGTTCCAGCAGCACGGCGGAAAAGCTGTGGTGATGGGTCTGCCGACGGCCCTTGGAGTCGGTGGAATGGGTTTCGTAGTGGTAGTCGAAGACGGTGATGCGGTGATCGCCGTGGGGGCCGGCGACGATGTTGCAGGCGTAGCGGTTGTCGCCCTGGGCGAGACATTTGAACTGGGGAAAGCGGGCGTCGTAGTGGTGCTGGTTGGCGGGCGAGAAGGACCAGCCGTTCTCATTGGCCCACTGGGCCAGGGCTTCGCGGCGTTTGCGGGCCTGTGCGGCACTGACCACCATTGCGACGATGATCGCCACGACGACGGCCACGAAGATCAGCGGCACGAGCGCTCCGGACATAGTGACGATTGTACAGCAAGTCGATCCCGTTCCACCGGCCGGGGCGCGAGCTTGGTAGGATGCCGTAGGGCGAACGCATATGGGATTGGTTCCCTCTCCCTTCCAGGGAGAGGGTGAGGGTGAGGGTGAGGGTGAGGGTGAGGGTTCGGCGTACGTGAACCAGAACGTCAAATCACGGGCAAAACGTAATTGAGCGCCGTACCCTCTCCCAGCCTCTCCCTGAAAGGGAGAGGAGCAATGCTCAAATGCGTTTGCCTTGAGGATGCCGACAACGCATGAACCTGTCCTCGCAAACACCATGGCGATACGGTGCGATGCTCGCGGCGATGCTGGCGGCGGCGGCGCTGTGGCCGAACGCGGCATGGGCGACGCATCAGCAGCGTGATCTGCGTCATGCGGGGGTGTTGCTGTATGCGTCATTCGACAACGGGGCGAGGCCGGACTTCTGGCAAGGGGTGGAACCGATATCCAACGGGGAAGCCGCGGGACAGATCGCGCCCGGCGCCACCCGCAACGGCTACCGCACCGCCAACCTGACCTACCGCGCGGCGGGCAATCTCGACCCTGCTCGCGGCACGGTTGCATGCTTCGCCAGAATCATCCCCGGCCAGGGACCACTGCTGCGCGTCCTGACGCTGCACGGCGGCTATCGCGGAGCCATGCTCCAACTGGATGTTCAGGACCATTGGCTTCGGCCGTGGGTACTTACCGATCAAGGCGTCGCTCGCGGCCGCGACGCGATGCCGGCGACCGATTTCCTCAGCGGCTGGCATCACCTGGCCATCACGTGGGACCAGCGATTCGGCACGCGATGCTACGTGGACAGCAAACAGATCAGCGAAGACTGGGGCGATCGCGGCTGGCGTGAAGCTTTGGTTCCTTACAGCATGGAACTCCACGCGCCGGGCGGCATCGATGAGCTGTTCGTGCTGGATCGCGCGCTCGACGGCGACCAGATCGACGCGCTGCGGCAGGGACAGCTCAGCACGCCGGCGGATGTGGATGTGCTGCGATGCGGCGCGTTGCCGGCCGGGGAGACGCCCGACGCGCTGACTTCCCCCGTCCTGGATTCTGACGCGGGGGAATCGTCCACATGGTGGATCGGCGGCGTCATCGCGCCGGATGCCGCGCAACCTGCGGGAACGGCGGCGTTGTCGCTGGCCTCGCGCTCCGGCTGGATGTGCCACGAACTGACCTCCACATCCTCGCGGCGCATCGATTCCAACCCGATCACTTTGGGCGCGTTGCAGACGGTGACGCTGGCGACGGAGCCTGCCCGACAGACGATGGTGGTGCGACGCCTCGCGCTGGACCCGGCGATCGCGCAGGCCGCGGACCACGAGGTGCTGCACGTGATCGTGCGCGAGCCGGCCTGCCCTGCCGTTCCCGCGGCCCAGGCGTGGTTCCGGGTTCCCCGCGACAACAACGCACGGAGCGTGATGGAGCTTCGGCTGGACGGCGTGGCGGTGGAAGCGGGCCAGCGGCTGTGGGTGCAGGTGACGAGCCTGCATGGGAAATGGACGACGAATCCCGGACGATGGAGCGTGCGTCTCGTCGCCGACGCGGGCAACGCGAGCGACGCAGCCATGCGGCTGTGGCGCAGGGTTTCGCCGATGCTGAAGGGGATCGACCCGCTGACGCCGTGGCTGGGCGATGAAGGCGGCCCCATCGCCCTGGGAATGGAACAACTTCCGGCGGCGGCGGCGGACCCGATGCTGGCGGCGGCGGCGAGACTGGACCCGACGTCATCCGCGGCATCACTGGCGTGGCGATATCGCAAGGGCCTGGCGCTGGCGCAGTCGGCATCGGCGCTGGACGAAGGCGTCGCGCCGAAGTGGGCGGCTGCGTTGCGCCATGTCACGCGACTGCTGGGCGACATGCAGGTGGACCCGCATCAATGGCTGGGCACGCCGGAGACGCACGACGCCAGCCATGCGGACCGGCTGCTGGCGTCGCTGACCGCGATGCGCGAGGTGGCGCAGCAGCAGGAAAGCGGTCGAGGCGAATGGCCCGGCGCGACGACGCTTCGCCGGGCGATGATTTGGGCGTGGCGCAGCGGCGACGCGCAGGCCAGGGCCATGCTCGAACGCATCACGACCCAGCGGCCGGCGATGGCGGAAGCCTTGGCTGCGCGACTGTCCGATCCGCGCACGGAAGTGGAGCGGCAACTGGCTCGGCCTCGGGCGCAGATGCGGCTGAATGTCACGCTGGAACAGGCGATCGTAACGACGCTGGACCAGACGGGCGACCGGAAATATCTCGCGGCGGGGCTGGCGGCGGCGCGGGACGCGCTGCAAGCGGGACAGGGCGTGCTCTGGGGCATCGGCGCGACCGCGCCGACGCCGGCCTCCGCGCTGCCGGGGCTGGTGCTGTGTCGCCGGGCGATGACCGGAGCCATGGCCGCGAAAACCGCGGGACTGTCCTGGCCCGCCGTGAGCTGGGATGAGTTGCCCAACGATGTGGTCGCCGTGGTGAATCACGACGACGCGGCGAGCGCGCACATCAGCCTGTTCAACTTCACCGACAAACCGCGACCGGTGAAACTGCGGCCGTGGCGGCTGGACCGCGGCGACTACCAGTTGCTCGTGGCCCCGGACGCCAACGGCGACGATTCGCCGGACCTGATCCCCCCGCCGCGACTGCTGCGCGATCTGACGCCGGGGTCCGCGGTGGACATGCTCGTTCCCGCTGGCGGCGCGGTAGTGCAGTTGACCCAGCATTCACGCTCGCCGATCGCTGCAAGTCCGAAGGCGTGGATCATCGTCCAACCCGATCCCGCGACGGATCCGAACGAGGATGCAGCCTGTTTTCAGGTGATCAACCTGGGCGCGGCCGAGGCGATCGAGGTGACCGTGCAACTGAACTGGAACGGCGAGGTGCGAAGACAGTGGACGTTGCCGCGACTGCCCGGCGCAGGGCGACATCAGCCGACGATTCGCCGGCTGTGTTATCCCAATGTGGCCGCGCTGGGGCCGGGCACGGTCACGGTCAGCGTGGTCCGCGCCACCGGGCTGGGCGATGACGATGTGTACGATCCGACGCCGGCGGTGCTGCGTCCATAGGACGCCGCCGGCGCGGACAGGTCATGGCGCGGCAGTCTCGGCGGGCGCTGCACGAAACTCCAGATGGCGGATCTGCCCACCCTCGGCGGCAACCCAGAGCGTGGCGACGACGCAAAGCAACGTCAATCCGGCCACGATGATCGCGGCCGGCCTCTGCCACTTCGGTTTCCATTTCATCACCGCCAGCGCCGCCAACCCTGCCGCCGCGGTGACGTAGACCAGCCACGCCACGGATTCCGCCCGTTCCTCGTGCTCGTGCATGATGTTCAGCCCCGCCGGGTCCAGCATC
>JADLAP010000091.1 GCA_020848195.1 Phycisphaeraceae bacterium | reverse complement strand
GCTTCGCCCCTTCACGCTGGGTGAACCCCAGCCCGTGGAAATACACCGCGTTGATCCGCCGATTGATCGCGTCGGTCTTCTGACAAAACCTCGCATCATCCAGCGCCTGCAATCGCTCCGCGTTGTAACGTGGTTGAACCATACCGGCATCCTTGCCAACGAAGCGTCACTTTCGCCGCCGGACGATCCTTCGCCCAGCCCTTGCTTTCATCGGCTGATACCGCCGAAACAGTTGAATCAATTATTGGACGCGAATGGTATATCTTCCCCGCGGCGTGATGTCGTGGTGCTGGCCGCAGCCGCTGACGTTGACCGAGAGCTGGAAACTCGATCTGGAAGACATCGCCCGTTACCAGCCGGAAGGCGTATGGTGGTTCGGCAGCGGCGGCCTGCGCAAAGGCGATCACGTCGACCCCGAGGCGCTGCGCACGGCGAGTTATGCCACCGGCCGAGCGGCTCGGCGGGCGCTGCTTCGACAGATCACTCGGTTTGGATACGGTTCGGCCTGACGCATCCCGGAATGTTTGCGCCGAGTCACGCCAGCTTGAACATCGTCTGCGGTGAAGTGAACAGCAGATCACCCGCGATGCTCACCGCGTCGTCGAAGCTGTACTGCCCTTCCTCGATCTTGTCCGCCAGCACGCGGGCCATCTGCTTGCGCACCACGGCCATCTTGCCGTACACCCATTCCGCACAGTAGGCGTCGGAAAAGAAGCCCATCTGCTTGTTCACCGGCAGCATGTCCAGCCGCTCGGCGATCATCTGGCGAATCACATCGGGCTGGAAATTATGCCACCAGAAGCCCGCCACGCTGAGATTGGGAAGCTCGCGCGCCAGCGTGCAGATGGACTGGTTCGCGTGCCGGCTGGCGAGGAAGCACTGGAACCGCAGCTTCGGATGCCGGCCGATCATCTCTGCCAGTTGCGCGATCGTGCGCTGCGATATCCGGCTGGCGGTCTCATACGGCAGCGGTTCGGCGGCGAAGCTGAACTGGAACACGATCTCTTTCTCGTGCTTCTCCAGCTCCGTGAGGAACAGTTCGTTCACATACGACGCGTACACATCCCGCTCGCGCGTGCCCGCCTTGCCGCGGCACGCCAGTGCCTTGGCCATGTCGTCGTCCGCTACACTCTGGAAATCAATATCCGTGGAAATGTGCGTGGCGGTGGAAACCACCTGATCGTACGGAATGGTGTCCACGTAGTACTTCACGGCAGCCTTCACGTCGTCGAGGCTGCGAATGGTGCGCGGCGTGGCGGGCCTCGTTCCGCCACCGATGGGGCTGGGGCTGCTTGGCGTCAGACCCCAGCATCGCTCCAGTTCATACAGCGCCGTGTCGTGCTCGCCCCACTGGCATCGCGTGAAAAAGCACCATTCCAATGAATATCGCAGCCGGTGGTCGTCTTCGCCGTGTTCTCGTCGGGCGATCTCCGTGACGGTTCGCTGGATATTCAGCCGGTCGATAATGCCGTAGGCCCATGCGCGATCATCCGCGCGTTCGCGGATCAGGTCGTCGAGCTTGCGCCAGTTGTCGGCTGTCACCGGCTGATTCCACGCGTACAGGTCGCGCAAAATCACGCGCACGGCATGGGAGATTCCCGTGTTGCGCACCAGCGGCAGATAGGGCAGAGCTTCTTCGATGCGATGATGCGCCTCTTCCCGCGTCGGCCAGCCGGGGTACTGCGTCAGCCTCGCACCGGTGGGACAACCGGCGGCATAGAGGTCGCTGACCGCCATGTGATATAGCAGCACGTCGTGCAGGCCGCGAGCGCCGAGCTTACCGCCGACCAGGTGCGTGTGAATGTCCAGCACCGGCAGTTGGGCCAGCGCCTGTTCCAGTTCATCCGTGATTTGCCGCGTGTTCATACAGAAATCGCTCCACTTCGTTGAGATACGGAATGCCCTGCTGCCCCCCGCGTCGCGTGGCCTTGATGGCGGAAGTCGCCGAGGCCAGGCGCAGACTGTCTTCCAGGCCAAGCCCCCGCGCGATGCCCGCGGCATATGCGCCGTGAAACACATCGCCGCAGCCGGTGGTGTCCACCGCCTGAACCCTGAAGGCGGGCATGTGATGCATGCCGTCGCCGATCCGATACCAACAACCCTTTGCGCCATCGGTCACCGCCACCACCTGGCGCTGCGACGACCACAGACGTTCGATGGCCTGCTTCGGATCGCTGGCTCCCGTCCACCGACTGGCGAAGCCCGTGGAAAGGATCAGGTGATCCGTCAGGTCCAGCAGTTCACGAATGGCGGGATCGGCATCGCCTTCAAAATCCGCCACCACGGCTTTGCCGGTTGCCCGAGCGCGGCGTACGGCAGGCAATTTCCTGCCCGGCCAGAAATGATCGATCATCAGCACTTTCGCCGCGTCGACCAAGGAATCCACGACCCGCAGACTGTCCACCGCGATGCCGCCGAGGTCGTGGAAAATGTTGCGAGAGCCGCAATCCTGCCCCACCACAATGACGGAATGCACGGGAAATGCCGCGGAATCCCGCGTCACATGCTCAACATTCACGCCTTCCGCGGAAAGACGTTCCAATGCGAACGCGGTCAGGTCATGTTCGCCCAGCGGAGCTGCATAGGCGCAGGCTGCGCCGAGTCTCGCCGCCGCCACGAGGGCGGTTCCCACCAGTCCGCCGCACTGGCGATCGCGCTGCAGCACCGGCGTTTTGCCGTCGGCCGCGGGATAGCTTGCGACATACAGCAGGTCGTCCACCGCGACGCAGCCGATGCCCAGTATGTCAATGCGGTTGGTCATAACGAAGCCAGCCACTGACGCATGGTTTTCGGGTCTTCACCGAACATCAGCGATCCGGGCACGATGTAATCCGCCCCGGCCGCGTGCATCAGGGGAACGGTGTGACGCCGGATGCCGCCGTCGATCTGGATCAGCGTTTTGAGGCCACGGTTTTGAATCGTCGTGCGGGCCTGGCGAATCTTGTCCGGCACGCCGGCGTCCATGTCCGCGCCTTTGATGCCCATCGCCGTGCCCACGATCGTCAGAAGATCGAGCTGATCCCACAGCGATTGCACGAGGTCCAATGGCTCGGTAATCAGCAACGACACGCCGGCCTGTTTGCCTCGCGCATGAATGGCGCGAAGCAGCGCGGCGGGATCCTTCGCGCTGTCCAGGCAGAACAGAATCACATCCGCGCCGGCGTCGATGAACGGATCCACCCAGCTCAAGGGATCGGTCGTCATCAGATGCACTTCCAGTGGCAGCTTTGTGTGCTTGCGCAGGGCTTTGACCTGATCCGGGAAAAACAGCAGATTGTGGACGTAATGCCCGTCCGCCACATCAATGTGGAAGCGTTCGGAAAACGGCTCCACGCGCCGCATTTCCTCGCCAAGGTTCGACAGATCAGCCGACCAGAGGGAAGTCGAGCATTTCAGCACGGAAGAATCCTTTCACGAAAGAACTCATCAAGAAATTGTTGCGTATCCGCCGCGTGTTGAGACTTGCTGACGGTCTTGGGGGTCAGTTCGCGGAACATCGCGCCGGGGATGGCATCGGCCAAGGTCCGGCCAATCTCGAACAGGTGAATGGGGTCGTCCCGGTTGGCCATCACCAGCGTGGGCGCGATGATGGCGGCCCATTCCCTGGCGTCGCGGTTCGGCGCATCGGCGGGAATGCGCTCGAGCTTCTCAACGGTTTCCTCCGCGCGAGGATGCTCGAACTGGCCGACCAGCGATTCGTTCGGCTCATGCGATTGCAGGAAGATGGCAAGCCCTCGCTTCGCGCCGTGTTTGCGGATCAGCGACGCCATATCGAGGTAGACCTTCAGATGCTCCGGCAGCGGCTGGTCGAGCCAGGCCGGCCTCGACAGCACCAGACCTCGCACGCGATCCGGGTGCTTCAATGCAAAATGCAGTGCCACCCCCGCCCCCATGGAGATGCCCCCCACCACCACCTGCTGGAGCTTCAGATGATCCAGCAGGGCCAGCAGATCATCGGAAAATGCCGCGAATGTCAGTTTGTTCGGATCACCCAGAGGAAACGTCTTGCCGTGCGCGCGGCAGTCCAGACAGATCATCCGCACTTCGGGCGGCGGAGTGAACAAACCCGTCGGCTGGTTCACATCGCCACCAAGACCATGCTGGAACACAAATGGAACACCCCGGCCTTTGTCGATGTAATGGAACTTCACGCCATCGCGATCGAACCAGCCTTCATGCATGTTCGCCAGCTTGCGCCGCAGAAACGATACGGAACCATCGACCTGCTGTTCCACCAGGCTGTGCAGGATGAGCGGCCCGTCGTAGCCCTCGCGGCGAAGCAGGCCGAGGTAATAGTCGTAATCCAGCACGCCCGTGCCCGCGGCCTCATGCCCCGCTTCGCCGTCCCGGCTCAGGTCCTTCGCATGAGCCAGCACGATATCCCTGCCGAGCAAATCGAAAGCTTCGTCGAGAATCTCCTTCATCCGGGGCAATTGGCCGGCGTGGAACAGGTTCGCGCCGTCCATCACGACCTTGAGCCGTTGCGAGCCGATTTCATCCAGCATTCGCCGGCCTTTGCGCGCGTCGTCCAGCACATTGGACACCTCCGGCTCAAACGCCAGCGTCACGTCAAACTCGTCCGCAATGGCGATGGCTTCCCTGAGCGACGCCGCGAGGTCGCGCCAGGCTTCCGGCGTGTCGTTGTCGGGATGGCGCTTCCACATATTCAGCGGATCGCGCGAACCGGTGCAGAGCGTGATGATCGACGTGCCCATGTCCCGACAACCCGCCGCCAGTACGCGCAGACGCCTCATCCCTTCACGGCGCTGGGCGATGTCGGGATGAATCATGTTGAATGTGCCGGAAATCGCGGACATTTTCAGCTTGCGTGACGCCAGGGCCTGGCGAATGGCTGACGGGTTCTCCAGCTTGTCCGGCAAGGTGGGCAATCCCGCGCAGGCAAGATTGAACTGCACGTGGCCGATGCCGTGGCTGACCACCGCGTCAAGCGTGGCGTCCAGCGCGGGACGGACAAATGTCTTGGCGAAGATGCCGATGTCCATCACACAGCTCCCGTGGCGTCGGCAAGGGCAATGCGCTGTCCGGTTTCCACCGATCGGGCCACGGCGACCATGGCCCGCAGCGCGGCCGCGCCATCCTCGGCCGTTGCGCCGCGGACCAGCTTGCCGCACAAGATGGAATCCGCAAAGGCTTCGACCTGGAGTTTGTAGAAGTGCGCGTCTTCGCCCAGCGGACGGTGATATTTTCCGTCCTTCGTGGAGAAGCATTCCACATCGCTGGATTTGAAAAACCAGGGCAGGTAGGTCTTGCCGATCACGCTGCCGTGTTCGCCGTAGATTTGGAAACCTTCGTGAAAGTCCATGCGCACGGCAATGGTCAGATCGAGCGATCCGATGCTGCCGTCGGCGTATTCCACATCGATGAACCAGCAGTACGCGCCGAACTTCTCCACCAGCCTCGCCCGCACAGCCGCGATGTCTCCGCCGAGGAACCGCGCGGTGTCCAGCAGGTGCGAGCCGTGCGTGAGCATGAAATATCGGCGTTTATCCGCCTTGGGATTTCCGGCCGGCCTATGGACATTGGCGCTGGCCACAGGGATCGGCTGCAGGTTGTCCGTCATCGTGTAGCGGTATGTTGAGTCGCAGTACCACGCCTTGAGCGCCAGCATCTGCCCCATTTCCTCGCGGATGAACTGATGGGCATAGGCAATGCCGGGGTCGAAGCGTTTCATGTTGCCGATCTGCAGCAGTTTGCCGGTCTGTTTGACCAGTGCGGCAAGTTGATCGCATTCCTCGACGCTGACGCCCAGCGGCTTTTCCACCAGCACCGGTTTGCCCGCGATGATGGCCTGCTTGCACAGCGGCACGTGAAACTGATCCGCCACGGCGACGATGACGGCATCGACCCGCGGGTCCGCGAGCATCTGGGCGAAATCCCCATAGGTTTTCGCGGGCTGATGCACGGCCGCCATGCGCTGCACGAGGTCTTCCGCCCGGTCGCAGATGGCGTACAGCTCCGCGTTGCGCGCCTTGCGGCAGGCGTCAAAGTGGGCGAACTGGGAAATGGGGCCGCAGCCCAGCACGCCGATACGCAAACGTCGATCGTCCTTTTTCATGCTGCATCCTTCGGGTAACGCTGCCTCAGCGCTTCGCGCAGGGCTTTGAGTTGTCTTCGCTCGGCGACGGCGATCAGGGCCTTGAGGTGTTCCGCGATACCGACGCCGCGCAATTCGCCGGAGCGATGCACGTCGATGGCCTGGGTCATGGCCTCCGCGCCGAGACGCGGATCGTATTTTCCGGCGGCATTTTTGATGGAATTGATGGCCGAGCCGGCGAGGAAGAGGACATCGGCGGACAGGCCGCGTTGTTCGGCGTCGGCGATGTTCAGTCCGATGTTGCCTTGGTCCAGACCACCGGCGCGGACGATCATGGTTGGCGCGATCCCCGGCAAGGGTTTGGTGAGCGTGCCTTCCGAGGCGCGCCATTCCATGCCGTAGGGCAGCAGAAACGGCGGGCCGGCCTGCACGACGGAAGTCTGCCGCATGTCCATGCCATCGAGACGGGCGAGCAGGTCGATTACTTCGCGGTAGATGCCGCGGGTTTTGACGCCGATGCCCGCGTTGTGGCCGTAGATCACCGGCGGATTGGCGCGGCGTTTCGTGGCTTCACGGATCATGCGATACGCGCCGCCGGCGAAGGTCTCGCTGAGCATCACGCCCGTGGCCCCGGCATCGAGCACGGCGCTTACGGTGTCGAGCAATTCGTGCGGCGAGCCGCTGATGTGCGGAGCGAAGATCAGCCCTTTTCCGCCGCGATTCCGACTTCTGGCAATCGCCGCCATGGCCCGGCGCGTGCGATCGGCGACCGGCGAGTAATCCAGATTGGGGTACAGGTCTTCATCTTCCTTGACGAACAGAAACATCGGGCATTGCGCGATCTGTTCCACAAGGTCGCCGACTTCCGCGGGCGTGATGCCGGCCGTGGGCTTGAGAATGGTGCCGAACGCCGGTTCATGCTGCGGCCACTGCGTGATGCGACGAATCCCCTGCGGACCGTAGGCCGGGCCGGGAAACGTGCGCATCACTTTGTCGGGTATCTGCAACGCCACGAAGCGGGAATCCTGATTTTCATACACATCGAAGATGATCGCCGCGGCGACGGTGTGCAGCAGATCACTCGATGTGAGGTGGCCGTCGGGTTGCAGCATCATTTTCAGCGGAAACGCCACATGGAGCAGCCCGAGCCGGCCCGTGTCGTCGAAAGCGTCCACACCGGCGGGCTTGGCGGAGCACTGCTCCAGCAGCGATCCCGGCGGTGGATTCTTGACGCCGCTGGTGGCGTGATAGCTGATTTCAGTAACCGCCTTTTCCAGTCTCATCGTGCGGAACGCGAAGAAATAGGTCGCTACGACCGCGTCGTCGATCTTCGGCGGCGGGCTTGCAGTCAGACGTTCCGTGATGATCGCGCGAAGCCGTTCCTCGCGTGCCGCGGCGTCGTGCCAGAGCATGTCCAATGTCTTTGCATCAAGTTTCATGGTTGATTTCTCGAGGTTTTACGACGCAGGATAGCGTCGCACTTCATCCACAAATGCCGCGAGGTTCTCCAAAGGGCTGTCCACGGGCAAAGCGCAACCGGGGCCGATGATGAAACGGCTGCAGCCGGCAAACATCTTCAGTGTGCGGCGAACGTGATCGCGCAACTCATCGGTCGTTCCTTGCTCAAACAAAATCGGCGACAACATGCCCAGCACCGGCGTCAATCGCAGCATCAGTTCGCGTACAGCCGTGAGCGGAGTGTCAGGAGCCAGTTCCAGACTATGTGCGCCGGTGTCGGCCATGTCGTCAAGAATCGCTTGTTCATTACCGCAGGCATGGACAAAGGCTCGTCCCCCGGCGTCGCGGACGGCCTGACACCAGCTTCGCTGATGCGGCCATTCGCGCTGCATGTACAACTGCGGCGACAATACGCTGACGCCCGCGCCGCCGATGCACGAGCCATGCGCGCCGGCTTCCAGCAGAGCAAGGGCGTAGCGCGTGCAGCAGGCGGTGGTCAACTCCAGAACCCGCGTCACCAGCGCGTCCTGATCGGGGTCCATCAAATCCATGAGCCATTGCTCCGGCCCGCGCAGCGCCATCGCCAGCGCGTTGGGGCCTTGATCCGCGCGACCCATGATGAACACCTTATCCTGCGTTTCCCGCCGACAGATGCGCACGGCCTTGAGCACTTCGCATAATGGATGCGCCGTCCGCGGGTCCGGCACGCGGAGATGATCCAACCCTTCCAGACCATCAGCCAGCAGCGGACGGCGCACGTGCGGAGGAATGGATTTCGGATAGACGATTTCACTGCCCAGCGCCTGCGCCATGGCGGTGACGCCGTTTTCGATCAGCAATGCGTCGTGCCGCAGCTCGCGCCACGAAGCCAGTTGGCCGGCGGCGAGCATGTCGCCGTCCTGAAGCCACTGGCCCAGGTCATCGAAGCCGGCATAGCGGCCGGTGACGAGAAAATGATGAATCGCCACCGGGGTCTGATCCACCGGCTGGCCGTTCAAAGCCGCCATCATGCGTTCAAGTGAGTTCATGGCTTCAGATGCGATCCGGGCACGCGGTTAAACGGCACAGGATTGGGATGCTCCACGGAGGTCAGCAACAGCGATTCCCAGTCGGCCTTGACTTCGGACGAAGGCGCATGCGTCATGACAGCTTTCGTCGCGCCGGCCTGCAATGCGACAGACATCGACCGCCATCTAGGAAAATACCACAGCGTCAGCAGCGTTCGCCGTTCTTCCGACGCGTTGGCGTGCGCCGCGTGCAGCACGCGAGCATCGCCGACCAGCAGGTCGCCGGCGCGAACCGGCACGTCCACTTCATCCGGATGCGTGGAAAACACGATGGAATCAGGATTCGCCTCATACGTGGCGTTGGTGTGCGCGGAAGGAAGTTGGTCATGGAACGGCAGTCGCCGGCGATGACTTTCGGGAATCACGCGCAGGCAACCGTTGTCGCGGTTGGTGTCAACGAGGTAGTACATCAGGAAAAGCTGGGCGGGATCAGGCTCGGCGGAGATCGGGTCATCCCAGAAGGCCCAGTCCTGATGCCAGTACAGCGGCGGCGCGTGGGGCGGCTTGCTGATGATGTAGCCGCTCCAGTACTTCGGCGCGTCGTAACCGAGGCTCGCCAGCGCCTGCAGGCTCGCAGGCCACGACACCAGCTTCGCCAGCACGGGATTCGCCAGCGTCACGGCGATGTTGCTACCCTGATATCGGAACCGCTCCCGATCCCTGGCCGGCACGGCGTCGAGCAGAGCGTCGGTGGCCCGCCGCAACTGCGTCAGCATGTCGGGCGTCAGAATGCCGGGGAAATGACAGTATCCCTGATCGCACAAGACGTCACGCGGGTTTGATGGCTGGGCGGGGTGCATGAAGATGACGATACGCGATTTCCCATCCGGCGAACCTCCACCGATGCGCTTGATTGTTATACGATTTTGTTAAGCTGTGGATGGGATGGAAGCCAACCATGCGACGAAGCCCGAACAAGATGATGGTGCTGCTGGGCGACCTGGAGGAGCATTCCGTGCGGGAGGTCTGCCAGGGCGCGGCGGAGTACGCGGCGGCGAGGCCGGATGTGGATTTCGATCCATGGTCGATCTACCTGGGCCGCACCCAACTACCCACGCCGGCCGATCTCAACCGTATCGATGGGCTGCTGCTGGCGGAAGCCACACTGCGTCTGCTGGGCGGATCGCCGTCACGGCTGAAAGTTCCGCATGTGTTTTACCTCGCCAATGAGCCGCATCCCGCCTCGCCTTCCGTGGAGCTGGACGAACAGGCCATCGGCCACATGGCGGCGGCGCATCTGCTCCATCGCGGCTACCGTCACCTGGCGTTCTTCGGCTGCGGGTCCAAGCCGTGGTCGAGGCAGCGAGGCGAAGGCTTCCGACAGACGGCACAGGTCGCACAGGTGGCGGTGCGCCAATTTGAATGCTCGCCCGAAATGCTGCCCGCGTATCGTTCGCACTCGCTGCATCGGCGCGAGCCTGGCCTGCGCAACGATCTGAACGCCCTGCCCTTTCCCTGCGGCGTGTTCGCGGCCAATGACGTGATCGCCTGCTACATCATCCAGGCGGCAAGGGAGTCGGGTCTGCGCGTGCCTGAGCAGCTCGGCGTCATCGGGGTGGATGATGACCCGATCCCCAACGCCGCGGCAGGGCTGGCGATCAGCACGATCCACGTGCCCTTCCGCGAAGCCGGACGCCAGGCCGCGGCGATGCTCGATCAGTGGATGCGAACGCGCGCGAAGCCCCGGCGCATCCTGCTGCCTCCGATCCGCGTCGTCGTCCGCACATCCACGAATCTGTTCACCGTGGCCGATGCGCTGGTCGGCCACGCGCAAGCCTACATCGAGGACCACCGCGATGAACGCTTGTCCGTGGCGCAGGTCGTCCGCGCGCTGCGCACGACGCCGGTGACGCTGGGCAAACATTTCCATCATCATCTCAAAATGACGCCGGCCCAGTACATCCGCCTGCGCCGGCTGGAGTATGCGAGGGAACTGCTGCGGGCGGGAGATATGAATGTCGCCGAGGTTTCCGAGGCGTGCCACTTCCACGACTGCTCGTACTTCTGCCAGGTTTTCCGCCAGACGATGGGCGTCAGTCCCGGCCAGTTGCGGCCAAGGTGAGTGAATGGGCGCGATCGCTCAATACTTCACGCCGTAGCCGCATTCGCTGCCACCGGAAACGGGAAGCAGCGTGCCGGTGATGTAGGACGCGGCGTCGGAAGCGAGAAAAACCACCACACGGGCGACCTGTGCCGGCGTGCCGACCTCGCCCAGCGCGCTGATCCGGCTTCGCAACCGCTGAATCTTCTCCGCATCCGGCATCGCGGCGATCGATCGGGCAGCGTTTTCCGTCTCAATCGTCGAAGGACAGACGGCATTGCAGCGAATGCCGTCGCTCGCCCAGTCGATGGCCAGCGATTGCGTCAGCGCGTTGATCGCGCCCTTCGTGGCGGCGTACGCGGCATGCGCCTTTTCGCCGTGCACACCCGCCATGGAAGAGACATGGACCACGCAGCCACGGCTGTCCCGCAGATGCGGATACGCTGCCTGGCAGCAGAGAAACGATCCTTTCACATTCACCGACAACAGACGATCCAGTTGTTCAAGGGTGGTGTCCTGCACGGTGGCGGTCGGCAACAGCACGGCCGCGTTGCTGACCAGCACATCCAGACGGCCAAAGGTGGAAATCGTCTGCCGCATCAGGTTCTCCACCTGCGCGGGGGAACTGACGTCCGTCTGCACAAACAGGCATCGTCTCTCGTCCAGACGTTTGGCCAGCGAGACACCGGACGGGTCCACGTCGGCGATGACCACGCGCGCCCCGTCGTGAAGGAATGCCTCCACGCAGGCGTGGCCGATGCCCGATGCGCCTCCAGTCACAATGACGACACGCTGTGATGATGACATGGTGAAATCCGAGTGTACACGGTGGGAACCAGTTCAGTCACATCCAAATCCAGGGGAAAAGAAGGGCGATTCACGCGCTGATACGGCAGATGCCTGGTCGTCGCGGGCGTGGGGCCTGGGGTGTCGAGAATGATCGCCGCCTTGGCGACATCCGCATACGCAATGCGGTAATTCATGGGATTTTTCACGACGACGAACTTGGC
>JADLAP010000090.1 GCA_020848195.1 Phycisphaeraceae bacterium | reverse complement strand
CAAGGATAAAACATCCGTCAACGCCGACCTGTACATCGACGACTCGCCGGCCAACATCCAGCGTTTCCAGGAAGAACAGAAGAACTACATCATCTACGACAACTCCACCAACCGGTCGTGTGATGGCCCCCGCGCCCGCAACTGGGACGAGGTGTACGACATGGTGATGGAAGCGATGAAGAGCAAATCGCGGACGTGAACACCTTGACGTTTCCCCAACAAAACGAGCCGGAAGCGTAAGCAACGGCCCACCCGCGAATCACCCGCGATAACGGTACGTTGGAAGACCATCACTCACGCGTTCGGCTCATTTCGGCAATGAGCGACTTCCGGGGGCCGTCGCTCACACTTCCGGCTCGTCTGGGTCGTGGTCACCACCGGCGGGGGCATCCCTCGGCAGATTTACTCAATGACTCGCTCAACCCACCCGCCACCTCGCTATCCCCCGCGGCGAAGACGCCGCGGCTATGAAAGAACCGAACCCATCCATCCGTCTTGTCATAGCTGCCGCGTCTTCGCGGCAGGGTCAAGGATGATGCTCCGCGGAGCCGTGTCGTTGAATAACGTGCTTCGTCCTTTGTGACTCCCAAGCTGTATCATGTTTATGCCAGCCAGATCAGGCTCTTTTGTGTGAATGAAGATATTTATCGATGTCGGCATCAAGATCGTATGATTTCATCGCGCGATCAAGATCATTTCGATATTCACTTTTAGTATCGATAATATTTTTGAGCGCATCAAATGCCTTTACAAGATACTGACTCATGTCCTGTTGTTTGTCCTCTAGTGTCTCGATTTGTTTTGGAAGCTCTTCATCATATTGTTCCCAATTGTCGGAACCCCGCCATTCATATGCGGCGATTCTGGCGACATGAAATGCGCCATTATTTGCTAATCGACGAGTAAAATCGTCATGTGCAATGGTCTTGCCGGATGTTTTCAGCCATTGCGAGGCATTTCGATATAACAGGAAACTGATGACGTACGGTTCAACGGATACAACAGTGAAGATTCTGTCGTAATGATCGCCCCATACTTTATATTTACGCCGACGCGCATCGGAAGGTTTTTTCATAACTATGGCGAGGTAGCTCTGTGCGACTAATTCATTTGGCGCTATACGAGATGAATCGATGGATGAATTATTATCAAATTCTCTGACTTTCCGCTCATAGTGAAGTTTGAATTTATCAAATCGCTGCTGCATCTCAATCTGTACACGATCATTAGCACGTAAATCGCGACTACTAATTTTGTTTTGATTATTCGTGGTTAGTACAATACGATCAACAAGTGAATTATCAGGAGTTTCATAGATACGAAGTAATACAAACACATTCGGCTCGAGTATCTTGTCAGTAGCTGCTTGAGCAAGAGTGGTCGCTGTTTGGCACCCATTAACAATTTGTATATTCCTAATTTTAATATGAGGATTATCGGGATCTGTTACAGGATCGAAACTGTCGCAGGCAATCGTAATTCCATTGTTGAGGAACCAAAATAGGTGGCTACTGTCGCTCTTTGTGCAGGTTGTTCGAATGTCTGCATTGACAGCGCCGCGTCCTCCTAGGAAACGACGAATGTTTGAGTCGAAAACATACCCGGCTTTATCATCGTTAACGATTCTTGCAATTTCTCGCCCCGATGCACTGCAAATAATACCCTTCAATCCTTCGGAATGGTATTTGACCAGTGATGGATTATTTGCGTCGTATCGAATTTTGATATCTGCGTTTACTTTTCTATTCTTCTTTTCAGTAATATTGATCCTGTCAACAAGTTCATCCGCACCGCAAATGAGTAGATCAAAAACCTGAAAAGTATTATTGTCATATTCATTTCGGATTGATTTTGCTTCCTGCTTGAATTCGTCCGAAATAGTTTTGGACAATCCATTCGTGACAAATGCAACGACAATATGGATATTCGATGGTCCAAATCCACTCTGGATGGATCGGTATTCCAGTATCTTGTCACGAAACTTAGTGTTTGTTAGTTCTTGAAGGTCGGATTTTGGCTTGTTGAATATCCAGTTTAGGCCATTACGCATTTGAATTAATGCGTTTGAAGAAAAACTGTCAGTGTTCTTAGCTTGAATGATATAAACAGTCGCTTCATCTCCATCGCGATCTTCAATGGTGATAGTATCAATCTGCTTGTCCTGTCCCCCATCAACAAGATCAGGGTCATCGAATGCGTGGATGCTTTGTCCTGTTATTATCGAGTGTGAGAGTCGCAGGAATGCCGCATCATTATTTGGGAGTTTCAAGATGCTGGCGATCTCTTCAATCCGATCCGTTATTATTTGTTGACGAAGACTCATGAATAGCTTTCCTGACAATATAGACGCTGAAAAACGTCAAAAACTCAGGGATCAATGCTTAACAAATCTGGTTGTGTGTGTTGTTGATGGGGGATGTTCTTCATAGGTGAGGATGCGTTGGTGGTCGATTCATGGTCAGGACTCCATGGCAGTGTCCGCGCGGGCGTGCGGCCTGTAGGCGCTGCGTGTCCTTGGTTTAACACAACAAATGAATCAGGACAACCAGAAAGATGGACAACCTTGCGGCGAAGACGCCGCAGGGATAAAGGAATCGAACCCATCCGTCTTGTCATAGCTGCCGCGTCTTCGCGGCAGGGTCTGGCACATTCGAGGCAGTTGCCCGTGTCTCGCGGGTGGTTTACCTTGTTCGCATGGGGATGATGGCGCGAAAGCAGGGGGTGATACGGTATGGCCTGATGGCGCTGATTCTGGCGCTGCTGGGGGCGTTTCTCATTTGGCCCATTGTGCTGACCGTGCGGGGGGGATTTGTCGGGGCTGAGGGTGAGTTTACGCTGCGGTATCTGGTCAGTGTGTTTGAGGATCCGCTGTGGGTGGGGGGGCTGGTCAACAGTTTGATGATTGCGGTATGCACGACGGTGTTGTGCATGGTGCTGACGTTGCCGCTGTCGCTTCTGGCGGCGAGGTATGAGTTTCGGGGGAAGGCGATTTTGACGAGTTTGCTGCTGGTTCCGCTGATTTTGCCGCCGTTCGTGGGGGCGATCGGGATGCGGGCGCTCTTGGGTCGGTTCGGGGCGATCAATGCGTTGCTGATGGAGATGGGGGTGCTGGATGCCGGGGGGGCCGGGATTGATTTGCTGGGCGGCGGTTCCGGGGGCAGGTTCTGGGGCGTGGTGGTGATGGAGGCGTTGCATCTCTATCCGATCCTGTATCTGAACGTGACGGCTGCGCTGGCGAACCTGGACCCGGCCTTGGACGAAGCGGCGCAGGGCCTGGGCGCGGGGTCGTTGCGGAGGCTGGTTCAGATCACATTGCCGCTGATTTTGCCTGGGGTATTCGCGGGTTCGACGATTGTGTTCATCTGGTCGTTCACGGAGCTGGGCACGCCGCTGATGTTTGACTATTACGACGTGACACCGGTGCATATTTTCTGGGGCGTGCAGGAGGTGGCGGGGAATCCCAGGCCGTATGCGCTGGTGGTGGTGATGCTGACTGCTGCGGTGGGGATGTACGTGCTGGGCAAGTTCGCCTTTGGCGGCAGGGCGTATGCGATGCAGTCGAAGGCGTCGATTGCGTCGAGCGCGAAGCGTCTGGGCTTGGGCAGGGGATTGCTGGCGGCGTTGCCATTCGTGGCGATTACCGGCGTGGCGGTGCTGCCTCACCTGGGGGTGATTCTGTCGTCGATCTGTGCGGATGGCGCGTGGTACCGCAGCGTGATACCGAAGGTGTTCACGCTGGTGCATTTCGAGGAAGCACTGTCGCATCCGCTGGCGGTGGGGTCGATCCGCAACAGCCTGTTGTACGCCAGTGCAGCCATGGTGGTGACGGTATTCGTGGGGTTGTCGATTGCGTATCTGAACATTCGTTGCCGGATTGTCGGCGGATGGCTGCTGGACAGTCTGGCGATGCTGCCGCTGGCGGTGCCGGGGCTGGTGATGGCGTTCGGATATGTGGCGATGACGCTGAACTGGCCGTTCCCGCAGTTGCAGGCGTGGCTGAACGGGCACGGCCTGGCGGGGCTGGCGTCGCTGCTGTCGGTGACGGGCAAAGCGCCGAATCCGCTGCTGTTGCTGATCATTTCGTATGGCATCCGGCGTTTGCCGTATGTCGTGCGATCCGCCTCGGCGGGGCTGGAGCAGACCTCCGGCGAACTGGAGGAGGCGGCATTGAACCTGGGGGCATCGAATCTGACGGCCATTCGCGTGGTGGTCGTTCCGCTGATCATGGCGAACCTGATCGCGGGGGCCATCCTTGCATTTTCGTTTGCGATGCTGGAGGTCAGCGACTCGCTGATCCTGGCTCAGAAGGAGCAGCACTATCCGATCACGAAAGCGATTTTCGAGTTCTTCAATCGGCTGGGGGATGGGCCGTATATCGCCAGCGCGATGGGGGTGTGGGGGATGGCGCTGCTGACGGTGACGCTGGTGGGGGCGAGTCTGCTGATGGGGAAGAAGATGGGGGCGATATTTCGGGTGTGAGACGTTGGGGTGAGGGGGGAAGCGGGATGTGCGATGGGGCGTGCAACGGGAGGAAGACGGCGGGCCTTCGGCCGCGCCGCTAACCGGGGGGCAACTTCCGGGGGGGGTCAGGCTTCCGCGGGTTCGATGGTGACTGTCAGTTTGCGGCTGGTGAACTGGTCCTGATAGAGTTCCGCCCGTTCCTTGTGGGTGGTCAGCAGCAGGGCGATGCCCTGTTCGTGGGCTTCGAGGGTCCGCTTCAGGGCGTCCTGTTCCGAGAGGGGGGTGAGCATGATGATGGTCTGGATGACGTCCTCCATGCTGTTGACATCGTCGTTGTGGAGGAGGACTTTCCAGGGCGGCAGGACTTTGGGGGTCGGCTTGCCGGGCTTGGTCTTGGTGGAAGTGCCCCCGCCCCCGGTGTCGGAAGCAGTCGTGGAAGACGGGCCGGCGTTGCCGGGGTCCGCGTTGGACCGGCGGTCATCGGCGTCCGGGGCCTGCGATTTGTCATTGCTTTCCGACACGGCCTGCCTCCTTCGCAAACGCCATCAGGCTACTCTGCTGTATGAGCATAGCGCTGGGCTTGCCAAACCGCAACTTTACCACAGCAATACTACCTGATTCGTGCACAAACTATTTCAGTTCACACCGGCTGGGCAGTCTGACGCGAAAGCGGTATCTGGGCCTGGCGCAATCCACCAAATGTCCCCCAAATGATTTCAGGACGCAACTTCTTGAGATGTGGCCTTGTAAGACTTTACGAATGGATATATAATCCGTGGCTTACTGCGAATTTAGGCGGTGCAGGGATTGGCGCAAGTTCAATCTGAATAACGTTTTACGGCGAGCATGATCGGAGTGGTCCATGCTGATGAAGTCCGTGCGCAATTACTCCAAACGGGGTGATGCCCTACCTATTCCTAATCTGGTGAAGATCCAGAAGGAAGCGTACGATCGGTTCCTCCAGCTCGTGATGGATCCCGAAAAACGGGACAAGACCATCGGCCTGGAGTCGCTGCTGCTCGAGGTCTTTCCCATCGAATCCTACGACGGGAACATGAAGCTCGAGTACGTGCGTTACACCTTGGACGAGCCGCGGTACACGCCGCTGGAGTGCAAGGAACTGAGGCTGACCTACGGCCTGCCGTTCCGCATCCGCGTGCGGCTGGTCCGCAAGGACGTGGCGGAGATTCCCGAGGAGGAAATCTACCTCGGCGAAATCCCCATCCTCCTTGGTGGCGGCGAGTTCATCATCAACGGTGCCGAGCGCGTCATCGTCAATCAGCTTCACCGCTCGCCCGGCGTGGACTTTTCCATCGTCTCCGCCGAGGGCGACCGGCCGTTGCACTCGGCCCGCATCATCCCCGAGCGCGGCTCGTGGATCGAGCTGGAGGTGACCAAGAAAGACGTCCTGGTCATGCGGATCGACCAGTCCACCAAGATCCCCGCCACGACGTTCCTCCGCGCTATCGACCCCGAATTCTCCACCAACGACACCATCCTCCGCACGTTCTACGACGTGCAGACGATTCCCGTCGCCCAGCTTCGGCCCGAGCATTACGCCGCGGCGCCGATCATCAACACGGAAACCGGCGAGGAATGGGTTTCCACCGGCTGCGCCATCGGTGAAAAAGTCGAAGACATCATGAAGTCCAACCTCAAGCAGGTGGACGTGATCGTCGACGTCACCGATGAACTGATCCTCAACACCATCGCCGAGGAACGATCCGTCGGCATGGACCAGACCGTCGGCGAACACGAACAGGCGCTGCTGCACCTGTACGCCCGTCTGCGGCCGGGCAATCCGCCGCAGGTGGACAAGGCCAAGTCCCTCTTCGCCGAGAAATTCTTCGACGAAAACCGCTACCGCCTGGGCAAGGTCGGACGCTTCCGCATCAACCGCAAGTTCGATCTGGACGTGCCCGAAAAGGAAATGAAGCTCCGGGCCGAGGACTTCCTGCACGTCATCATGTACCTGCTGGACCTTCGTTCCAACCGGAACAAGGCCCACGTGGACGACATCGACCACCTGGGCAACCGGCGTCTGCGCACGCTGGACGAACTGGCGGTGGAAGAGCTTCGCAAGGGCTTCCTCAAGCTGCGCCGCACGGTCCAGGAACGCATGAGCGTGAAGGATCCCGACGAGCTGGCGAAGATCGCGGACCTCATCAACAGCAAGAGCATCAGCAGCGCGATCGAGCACTTCTTCGGCCGCAGCGAACTGTCGCAGGTCGTGGACCAGACCAATCCGCTGTCGATGATCAAGCACGAGCGCACGCTGTCGGCGATGGGCCCCGGCGGCTTGAACCGCAAGCGAGCGGGCTTTGAAGTCCGCGACGTGCATATTTCGCACTACGGCCGCATCTGCCCCATCGAGACGCCTGAAGGCACGAACATCGGCCTGATCTCCTCGCTGGGCATCTACGCCGAGATCGACGAATACGGCTTCCTCCTGGCCCCGTACCGCGTGGCCAAGGGCGCCAAGCTCACCGGCGACATCGCCCGTCTGCGCGCCGACGAGGAAATGAAGATGACGCTCGCGCCGACCGACGTCATCGACGAAGGCGGCAAGCTCCGCAAGGGGCAGGTCATCGCCCGTGTCGATGGCGACTTGGCGCAGGTCGATTCCGGCGAAATCCAGTACGTCGACGTCAGCCCCAAGCAGATCGTCGGCGTGTCGGCATCGCTGATTCCCTTCCTCGAGCACGACGACGCCAACCGCGCGCTGATGGGCTCCAACATGCAGCGCCAGGCGGTGCCCCTGATCCGCACCCAGCCTCCGTGCGTCGCCACGGGCCTGGAGAAGGAAATTCCCAAGTACTCCGGCATGGTGGTCACCGCCAAGAATGCCGGAACCGTCACGTTCGTCGATTCGCAGCGCATCGTCATTGACAATGCCGACGAATACGAACTGCGGAAATACGTGGGACTCAACGAGAAGACCTGCCTGAACCAGAAGCCGATCGTGAAGCTGGGTCAGAAGGTCGCCAAGGCGCAGATTCTCGCCGACGGCGCCGCCACGTTCCAGGGCGAACTGGCGCTGGGCCGCAACGTGCTCGTGGCGTTCAATACCTTCGACGGCTACAACTTCGAGGACGCCATCGTCATCTCCGAACGGCTGGTCAAGGAGGACGTCTTCACGTCGATCCACATCGAGGAATTCGACGTTGAAATCCGCGAGACCAAGCTCGGCCGGGAGGAATTCACCCGCGACATTCCCAACGTCAGCGAAAAGCAGCTCGGCCGGCTGGATGAGAACGGCGCGATCCGCATCGGCTCGTACGTGAAGCCGGGCGACATTCTCGTCGGCAAGGTCAGCCCCAAGAGCAAGAGCGAGCTGAGTCCGGAAGAGAAGCTGCTGCACGCGATCTTCGGCCGGGCCGGCGAAGATGTGAAGAACGACTCGCTGGAAGTTCCCGCCGGCACCGAAGGCATCGTCATCGGCGCCAAGCGGTTCAGCCGCCGCATGCACCTCAACGAGGAGCAGAAGAAGCAACTGAAGCGCGAGATGCGGGAGTATGAAGCGGAGATGGAACGCCGGGCCTGCGAACTGTTCCGCCAGATGGTGGAGCAGATCAACGAAGTCACCGGCACGCCGATGATCGACCCCAGCACCCGCCAGAAGGTGGCGGCTTCGGAACTATCCGAAGTGGTGCTGGAACAGATCGAGTCCTTCTCGCTCAACTGGATCAAGGGATCGAAGCAGACGCGCGAAGCGGCGGAGACGCTGCATCGCCAGTTCTGGCCCCGTATCCAGGCGATCCATAAGGAAAAGAACCGTCGTCTGGCGCACATGAAGCGCGGCGACGAACTGCCCTCCGGCGTGCTGGAAATGGTCAAGGTCTACCTGGCCACCAAACGACACCTGTCGGTCGGCGACAAGATGGCCGGTCGGCACGGCAACAAGGGCGTCATCGCCCGCGTCGTGCCCATCGAGGACATGCCGTACTTCGACGACGGCACGCCGGTCGACGTCGTGCTCAACCCCCTCGGCGTGCCTTCCCGCATGAACGTGGGCCAGATTCTCGAAACGCATCTGGGCTGGGCCTGCGGCGTGCTTGGATTCCAGGCTGTCACCCCGGTCTTCGATGGCGCGACGGAGAAGGAAATCCACGAGGTCATCGAGGAAGCGAACCAGTACGTGCGGGATCGCATGAAGGATCTGGAGGCCAGGAAGCAGCCGCCGCACCCGAGTGAAATCCTGGCACAGATGCCCGCGGGCGGCAAGATCCAGCTTTACGACGGTCGCACCGGTGATCCGTTCCACCAGAAGACCACGGTGGGCCACATGTACCTGCTGAAGCTGCACCACTTGGT
>JADLAP010000089.1 GCA_020848195.1 Phycisphaeraceae bacterium | reverse complement strand
TCCCTGAATGATCCGGATCATTTGCTTCCGCGGCGAAAAAGCGGCTATTTCCCGATGAATTCGCAGCTTTTCCGCTTGATCTTTTCTTGGGTCAAGTGTTACGTTTCAGACGTCGCCAGTGCGTGAATCGCCACGAAAATGGGGCATTTTCATGGCATCATCACCGTTTTCACCGCTGACTTGACCTTTTACTGGCTGCATTGGGCCTGCATGAAGGCTCACCGCAGGCGGATCAGACGCCACCGCCAACGTCCGAAGCGTCACCAAAACCCCGGAACCCCCGGCCCCCCCCCGGAAACCCCGGAACCGCTGACGGCCTCGGAACTCATCCGCCGGGTTCGCACGGGCTTGGACATTCGGTCATTCGGTTCCGGCAAGCCTTGAAGGGTCATCCGCGTTCGCCCTGTCCATCATGCGCGGCGAAGGACAGGGCAAAAGCCACATGTGTTTGCCCTGGGCGAAGGAAATTGAGCTTGACATTCGACGTAATATGCGGTAGTTTACTGGAAACATGTGTTTCGTAAACAAAGGCCCAGCATGACTCCTTCCGCTCCCACCCCCAGTTCCACCATCCGCCAGGTCTCCCGCATGGCTGGAGTCTCGCCCACCACGGTCTCCCGGGTGCTCAACAACAGCCCGATTCCCACCGAAGCCACGCGGCGTCGCGTGCTCGAAGCGGTTCAGAAGATGGGATATCAGCCGGACCCGCAACTCAGCGCTTCGCTCAAGCGACGCAAGGGGGGCGACGTGTCCAAACCCGCAGCCACCGGCACGGTCGGATACCTCGGCAGCCGCCTGGCGCAGGCGGGGCTTCAGATCAATGACGGGTACTACAGTGCCGCGCTGACCGGCATTCATGATGTGTTGCAGGCCCGGCAGTATCACCTGCTCTGGACGCTGCATGACGTGAACTCGCTGGAGGTTCCGGCCCCCGTGGTGGACCATCGCGTCGACGGCCTGGTGATCCAGACCGGCATGGCGGACGAGCTGCGCAGGCTGCTCATCCAGCGACTGCCCGTGGTGCTGCTGGACCGCACGCCCGGCGACGAGCAGGCCGACTGCGTGCTGATGAACTACGAACGGGCGATGCGAACCCAACTGAACTATCTGTGGCAGCTCGGCCATCGCCGCGTGGCGTACTTCCGCGATGCAGTGCCCACGTACGCCAACGTGGTGGGATTTCGCGTGTTTCAGGCATTTTTCGCCGAGCACGGGTTGCCTGCGGATCCGGATGGTCTGTGCCGGGCACGCGACATCTCGCCCGCCACCAACGATCAGGTTCTGGCGGAATACGCCCGCGACATTCTTGCCGCTCCTTCGCGGCCGACCGCGCTGGTGTCCATGAACTTCTATGCCGCGGGCATCATGGCGAACCTGATGGCGCTTGGCCTGCGCGTTCCGGAGCAGTTCAGCATCGCAGGACTTAACGACCAGAACAGCGGTCAGATGACCCATCCCGCCTTGACGTCCTATTTCGTTCCCATGCGGGTCATGGGCGCCGCCGCCGCCGAGTTGCTCCTCGAACGTTTCGATCAGCCAGGACGGCCCTGTCGACAGGTCATGCTCGACGGCCATTCCATTGAACGCGCGTCCTGCGGACAGGCGCCTGTCACAGCCTGATCCTGTCTGCGGCGTTTGGTTTGTCAATGTTGTCCGTCATGCGAACACAATGGAGCCTCACCCATGAAGCGCAACGCCTTCACCCTGATCGAGCTTCTCGTCGTGATTTCCATCATCGCCCTGCTCATCGCCATCCTGCTTCCCGCCCTGCAGTCCGCAAGGCAGTCCGCCCAGCAGATTCAGTGCGGAACCAACGAAAAACAGATTCTCCTCGCCTGGAACATGTACTGTGACGCCTACACGGACTGGCTGGTTCCCATCTACGGCAACCGGGCGACGCCCGCGAACAAGAACCGGCATATCACCACCTCCGGCGGACCCTGGGCGTACCTGATGCGCCAGTTCCTGGACTTCACCGTCGCTGATGAAGATGTCGCCAACAACAATAAATGGGCGTCGTTTACCGCGGACTACAAAGGCATTCTCATCTGCCCAAGTCTGAGCATCAGGCCGACCTACATCTGGGAGTTCGACTACGGCCTGCCTCGCTACGGCATGGGCGGCGATTCGAGCGGCGGCTATGCGCCCATCGGCCGACGCGCGGAAATCCCCAAACCCAGCAGGGCCATCGTCTACGCCGATACCAAATTCAGCGATCCCTATGCCGGAAGCACCTACATCGAAAATACCACCGGCTTTCTGGCTTTTCGCCACATCCATGCTCAGAACACCAGCGTCGGCGTAGCCGATGGGCATGTATCTTTCCGCAAAAATGACGACCCCGTGTTCTATCCGATCGGACTCTGGTGGTTCACGGATGAGTGGGGCATGCTCAAGTTTTGATCCGTCGTCGTTCATGTCGTCGCGGTTGTTTGCCAAGGAGTTCATCAATGCGATGGTGTCTGTTTCTGCCGGCGTTACTGATGGTTGTGCAACCGCTCATGGCCGCCGATTCGGCCGGTGAACCGCCGCTGTGGATCGAAGACGGTCGGAACCTCAAGACGGGGCCTGCGTCCGGCCTTGAAACATGGCTTGCCACCGATCAGGCGCTCACGATCCGAAAAGCTCCCGAAGGGACGGGCTTTCTCCTTGGCGATCTGGACAAAGGCGCTCGCGCCAACGGCGTCTACTTCAACGTCGCGCCTTCGCATCCGTGGCTGGTGTGGGAAGTCACGGATGTCAAAACCGGCCGGGGCTACATCGACCACACCGGACCTTACCTCGGTCTGCCTGGACGCATCATGCTGGGGCAGATCAGCCAGCCGCAGCCCGGCATCTATGCCGTGGATTATTCGCGCCAACTGGCGGGAAAAAGCCTTTCACTGTGCTACATGCGCATCGATGCCGCCAATGCCGTCGTCACCTATGCATCCATCAAAATGGTGAAAACGCCGGAGAACTACATCCAGATCACTTCGCCGGCCTTCGAGGGCAAGTCGTGTCTGTCGCCCGGCGATGAAGTGACTTTTCGCGTGACGCTGACGGAACCGGCGCAGGATGTGTCGCTGCATTTCTTCCATGGCTACGTGATGCCGTCGGTGCAGTTCAATGGACAAGGTTATTTGCAGCTTATGGCCGCGGAGGGCGGCGACGGGAAAGTCTGGTCCGCCAACGTGCAGGCCCAAAGCCTTTCGCGGGGCAATCTCGAAAAGGGCAAACAGTACGAACCGGGCCAACTGCTGATCAAGGCGACCATCCTCGGCGGTCAGCTCAAACTGCCCCTTTGGACGGGCAATCCGCAACCCTTCAACCTCGTCCAGTGGCCGTGAGCCTGAACGAACGGCTGCTGCTTTCCGAATCTTCCACGAAACGTTCACGATTCCAAACAAGGAGCGTATGCATGGCTTTCTCGTCCATTGACCGGGCATGTGTCAGCATCCTGATCGTGCTGGCATGTTGCGTTTCCGCTCGATCCGAAACCGTGTCCGCCACCCTTCGGTCCGGCGACATCAAGCTGGACGGCAAGCTGGACGAGACGGCATGGGTTGCCGCGCCCGCGTGGTCAGGCTTTCGATATCTGGTCTCGGTTCCCGGCCATTCCGAACCCGCTTCGACCGCGTTTCGCGTGTTGTACGACAGCGACGCGATTTACCTCGGCATCCGCTGCGATGAACCGACGATGGACCGTTTGGTGAAGGATGCCGGCTCGGTCTATGCCAACGACGAGGTGGAGCTTTTCATCGACCCCACCGGCCAGGGCATCACTTACGCGCAGTTCGCCGTCGATGTCAACAACCGGCACGCCTACGGATATCGCCTTGAGGCGGGCTACATTTACGGGCCGCCGGCCGAACCTTTCTGGGAATCCGCGGTGTTCGAGGGGCCGGACTTCTGGTCCGTGGAAGTGAAAATTCCGCTGGCGGCGTTTCTGTACGTCCATTCCGCGGACTTCAGCGATGCGTGGAAGCTCAACGTCGCTCGCAGCCGGACTTCGGCGCGGGAACTGACGTCCTGGTCCCCGCTGGAGAAATCGTTCCACGAGCCGGCGCATTGGAACCGCGTATCGCAGCTTCCCCGCAAGAGCGATCGTCTGGACGTGATGATTCCGCAGATGCATGCCCAGGTGAACCAGGCGACGTCGGCGGGCTATCTCGCGGAACTGCGTCTGAAACTGAGCGCAACCGCGGCGTCGGCGGGCACGTTTGGCTTGTCCATCAGCATGGGCAAACAGCTTCTGACGAACAAACAGGATTGGACCATCGCGGCCGGCTCGACGGAAGCGATTCTCAATGGGCTGACGATCACCGAACTGGGCAAGAGCAATCTGACGGTCCAGCTTGCGCGGCCGGATGGTTCCATGGTGATGCGGATGACGTACCCCGTGCGGTTCGATTACCAGGCGGTGCGATTCCGCTTCGAGGAGCCGTTCTACCGGCAGAGCATTATCCCCGGCCAGCAGCTCGATGAGATTCGCGGCCACGTGGCGCTGCAACTGCCCGCGGAGCAGTTGGCCGGCGCGGTGGCGCGGTTCACCTTCGCCGGGCCGGGCCTGGCGCAGCCGCTCAAGCTGGAACAGCCGGTGGGCAACCAGTCCGCGACCTTTACGTTTCCCGTCAAGAATCTCGCGGAAGGCAAGGCGACGCTGACCTGTGCCGTGATCGACGCCAAGGGGCAGGCGCTGGCGGAGCAGGCCACGGAGGTTCAGAAGCTGCCGTCGCCGAAGGGCAGTTGCATTTATGTGGACCGGAATCTGAATCTGGTCATCCAGGGCAAGCCGCTTTTTGCCCGTACCTACATGGGGCCGAACTACCTGGTCAGTCATGCGGTGCAAGAGCAACAACCGCAAGGTCCTCCCTGCGTCAAGATCTGGAACTATCCGCACATCAGCGTGGAAGTGGACCGGATGAACGCGGAGGATGCCCGGCAGGCGGTGAAGGACATCGAGCCTTCCTCCCGCGTGCTTGAACGGACGCGCCAGGCGGCGTTGGCGCACCGGGATGATCCATCGATGTTCTGGTATTCCCTCAGCGATGAGCCGGAATGTCGCGAGATTTCCCCAGTGTATCTGCGTCATCAGTACAACGTGTTGCGGGAAACGGACCCGTATCATCCGGTCATGATCGTCACGCGTGAACCCGCGAAATTCGTGGAATGTGCCGATATTCTCAGCTCGCATCCCTACCCAGGCCCCACCGTGGACAAGGCGGGCTATCGCGTCACGGGAGACCTGAAGCCGTCGCATGACCAGATGTGGGCGATCCTGAAGGCCGGGGAGGGAAAGATTGTCCCTTGGCTGACGCCGCAGTCATTCAGTTACGACTTCATCAATGCCTTTGCGGTGTATCCGACCTTTGAAGAATTCCGCTGCGCCGTTTTCGCGGGACTCGTCGGCGGCATGAAGGGATTGATGCCTTACACCTATGGCGATCATCTGCGCTCCATCGATCTTCGCATCGGCAATCCCTGGATCTATGAAACATTGGCGGAACTGGAGCCGCTACTGATTGCACCGAGGATCGCGGCGCCGACGACGGTGGAATCGTCGGATCATGCGGTGGTGGCATGGGTGCAGGCGGCGGAGGGCAAAACATTGCTGGTGGCCGTCAACCTGACCGGCAAGCCGGTTTCCGCAACGATCCATTGCGACGCACTGGGGAAGCTTCAGCAATTGCATGGATATCGGCAGAAAACCGATGCTGCGGTTTCTGAAGGCACGGTCAAGTTGGAGATGCAGCCGTATGGCGTGCAATTGCTGACCAATCCGCCCATGGCGACGGACAAGCCCACGGGGGAAGACGTGAACGCCCAAATCCGGGCGGCGTATGACCAAATCGTTGCCCGTGGCGATCTGCTCTACGGCAAGCGGCACGACATTGTGGTGGACTCGTCTTCCCCAGCGTGGAGGCCGCTGGCATCGGCGGTTTCGCTGACCGACGGCAACCGGGATGGCCTGGGCTGGCGACAGGTCGATGGCCCCGTGGAAAATCCCTGGGTGCAACTATCATTCATCACGTTCACCCCCACGTTTTCCAAGGCGAAAATCTTCGGCGACCAACTCTCCAACCTGCGGCTGGAAGTCTGGGACCGCGGCCAGTGGCGGGTCGCGGCGACGGCGGGACAAGTGTCCGGACATGAAGCCGATTTCACCCTCGACGCGCCCATCACCACCGTCAAGCTTCGTCTGGTCTTTCCCGATTCGTCCAACGAGCATCGCGCGGAGCTGTACGAGGTGGAGTTGTACAAGTGAAGTGAAGGATTGTTCCCATGACGACATTGACCCTCAAACCCGCGGCCGAAGGCGGCACACCGGTTCGCAGGCAGAAAGCGCCTTGGCCTTATCTGGGCAAATGGATGCTGGGCGAGGAGGAATTGGCGCTGCTGCAGGAGGTGATTCGCCATCAGCAGCCGTTCCGTGAAAACGGTCCCGACGAAGGGCCGACGATGGTGCAGCAACTGGAGCGCGAGGCATCCGCGTATTTCCACATGCCCTACGCCATGGGTACCGCCACCGGCAGCGGCTCGTTTTTCTGCGCCTTGGCGGGGCTTGGCATCGGTCCCGGCGATGAAGTGCTGATCCCTTCGCTGGCGTGGTACACCGACTTTTTCGCTCCGGTTCAACTGGGCGCTACGCCGGTCTTCGTTGACATCGACCGCTCCCTGAACATGAGCGTGCAGGACATGGCCCGCAAGATCACGCCGCGGACCAGGGCGGCGATCGTCGTGCATTATCAGGGTATGGCGAATCACATTGATGAGTTGACCGCCCTGGCGCATGATCGCGGCGTGGCAGTGGTGGAAGACTGCGCCCAATCCATTGGCGCCAGATTCAACGGGAACATGGTCGGTTCCTTCGGCGATGTGGCGTGCTTCAGCTTTCAACAGAACAAGGTCATCACCACGGGCGACGGCGGTCTGCTGCTGGCTAAAGACCCGGCCGTGTTCGAGCGTGCAGCCCGGTATCACGACCTGGGCAACGTGCGGAAATCCCTGGCGGCGCAGCTTCCCGATGGTCCGCGAGGGCCTAAGTTCGCCGGCAATCAGTACCGCATGAACGCCTTCACCGCGGCGGTGGCGCTGGGCCAGCTTCGCAAGCTGGAACGCGGCATTCTGGGGCCTTGCCGGCGCGCCAATGCGATGATCCGCGAGGCCCTGGACGCGCAGTGCCCCGGCATCCGCTACCGCGATCCTGGCGGCGCGAGACCCGGCGAAGACTGCGGCTCCGCGCTCTTCATCGACATGCGGAATCCTCAGCGAGCCAAGCGGCTGGCCGATTATCTCGACGCGGAGAACATCCTCACCGGCCCGCCCTCCGGCTGCGCCAATCTGCTGCATTGCGAAGAAATCCTCGCCCGTCGCATGGTCCATCCCGCCTTGCCGCCGTTCGGACCCGGCATGCCCGGTGAGCACGTCCGCTACGGCGTCGAGCAGTGCCCCGCGACGGATGATCTGATTGCGTCGATGGTTTGTCTGCCGCTGACCCCAAGGACCAGGGACCAGGATGTGGCCGAGATGATCGAGGCCGTGGTCAAGGTCTGGCCTTGTTTCATCACCAGGAGTTGATTCGATGACTTTCACGCTTCGCGCCGGTGTCGCATCACGGCCGCTCATCCCGTATCGCCCGCTGCCGTTGCAGGGGCATTACTGTCTGGAACCGTACAACCGCGTGGTCGGCGAACTGGCGGTTCGCGCGGTGGTGTTCGAGCAGCAGGGCACGCTGACCGCCATGGCGACGCTCGACACGCTGGGCATTGACGGCGCGGATACGGCCCGGATTCGCGGACGGATCGCGCAGGCCACGAGCCTTGCGGAGTCGGCGGTGATGATCGCTTGCAGCCACACGCACGGCGCGCCGGCTGTGGTCAAGCTGAGCAATGATGTCATTGATCCGAAATGGATGACGCAGATCGACGAC
>JADLAP010000088.1 GCA_020848195.1 Phycisphaeraceae bacterium | reverse complement strand
CGACGCGGCGCGCTCGGCGAGGTCCAGCAGTGTCTCGAAACGGGCGACGTGCTGCATGAAGCGTTTGATGCCGTAGTCCACCGCCTGGCCCCGGGTGATGATGAACTGCCAGTCGGAAGCCTGGAGCAGCAGCAGTTCGCGGGCGGCGTCCTTGAGCAGTTTTTCCACGTGCGGGTTGGTCCGCCACGGCAGGTCGATGGTGGCCTTGCCGAAGTTGGTTTCGCAGCGGTATTCGATGTCCCACATCCAGTTGACCTGCGGGTTGGCCCAGACGCGGTGATCGCCCTTTTCGCCCCACGAGCCTTCGGGCAGGGAGACGACCTTGTCCGCCGGCTGCTCCTTGAGAAGCTGCTCGGCGGTGACCATCTCCACGTCGGGGTCGGCGTTGAGGGTCAGCACGACGTCGCGGATGAACTGCGGGCCTTCAAACCACCAGTGTCCGAACAGTTCGGCGTCGAAGGCGGCGACGACGCTGCCGTTGCGCCCGGTCTTGTGGTGGTAGTCCCACAGCCGGCCTTTGATCATGTTGCAGAAGTGCTGCACATTGGCGAAGAGCTGGGGTGTGATTTCCTCGTCGGGGCGGTAGAGGTGCTTTTCGCCGAGATCGACCTTGTTGCCGGTGATTTTCCAGTAGCGCAGTCCGCGTTTGGCGCCCCATTTCTTGTGGAACTCCAGGTATGCGCCGATGGCGGGATAGCCGATGGCGCCGGACCAGACCTGTTCGCACACCGCCGGATCGCGGGCGATGGCGGCCACGCGGGAGAGGCCCGTGCCGTCGCTGTTGACGCCGTGCGGCTCATGCACGCTGCGCCAGCCCCGGCCGGGATATTTCTGGCATTCGTCCCAGCCGACTTTCCACCACTGGCCGTCGTTGAAGACGAACTCGCTGCGGCTGCCTTCGATCAGGTGGTTTTCCACGAAGAAGTGGCTGATGGTTTCGTCGGCCACGAGATTTTCGATGCCGATGCGCTGGCCTTTGCCCGCCCAGCCGATGGGGGAATTCCACGGGCCGCTGGGCCGGTAGGCGCATTCGGGAAGCCACATGCCGGTGGGCTTGAAGCCGAGGATGCGGTGACTGCTGGCCAGCCCCGCGCGAAGCTGGGCGCGGATGGAGCTGTCTTCGTACAGCAGAGGCAGGTAGGCGTGCGTGGCGGCGCTGGTGAGAATCTGGGCATTGCCCGCGTACGCGTGACGGGCATACGCGCCGGGGATGTCCCGGCCGATCTCGGCGAACTGCTTCATCAGGTGCTCGAACCACTGGACCCAGCGGTCGGCGAGGTAGGCCATGTGGCCGTTGCCGAGCTTTTCAAAGTCCCGGCGATCCTGGTGGGCACGCTCGACGCGGTCCGCCATGTAATGCTCGAACCCCTTCTTGAAATGCTCGTGCGCGAGCTGTTCCAGCAGCACCGGCGTCAGGCCCATGGTCAGCTTGGCCGCCACGCCGTGCAGCGCGCAGTGGCCGAGCGTTTCCAGGATCGGCAGGTACGTCTCCGCCGCGGCTTCGTAGAGCCAGTCTTCGCCATGGGGCCAGACCCCGTGACGCAGGACATACGGAAGGTGACCATGCAACACCAGTGCGAAGCGTCCTATTGCCATGGCGGAAGTCTAGCGGATATCGGCGGGACAAACCACGCGAAGGAGAGGTTCCGGGGGGAAATGACCGAATGATCAAGTCCGAATGATGACCAATATCCAAGTGATAGCCGCGGACAGACTGCCCGCGCGTCCTGTCATGCGACATTCGAATTTGGACATTCGGTCATTGATCCGCATTACGGATCAAAGATGATCGGCGCGAACTTCGGCGGCTGGTGGAAGTTCAGCCATTCGCCGACGGAGGACCAGCTTCCCCAGTGCGGATGGGAATTGTCGCTGGCGCATTTGTAGAAATTGGCGGTCCACCGCGAGCCGGCGATCGGGCGCACCGGGCCGACGAACGCCTCGAACAGTTCCCACGGCGCGAAGAACGCCGCCCGCCACGTCACCGGCTCCGTGATCTCCGGATCCACCACCTTCGGCATCGTGCAGTGGATCGGCACCTTCGACATCCACGTGTCATCCAGGGCGATGAACTGATGCTTCTCGTCCCGCGACTTCTTGACCTGCGTGTAGTGCAGCAGCATGGTCCCGCCGCAGTTGACCTCGAAATTGAAATAACCCTTGTCCGGTTTGGGCTGCGTGAAAAACTCCACGCAGGCGTCCTGGCAGACCGGCCCGTGCACGTCCGTGAACCGGCATCGCACGTAACGGTCGTGAACCTCGAAAAACACCGTCAGGCCTCGGTCGTCGTACACCGCGCGGGCCTGGGCCCTGGGCTGGAAGTGCGGATTGGTCTTCGGGTGGAACTGGTCGATGTTCACCGTCGGAATGGAAGGATCGTCCCAGCCGTCGCTGAGCACCACCGGCCGGCTGGCTCGTTGCACGTGATATTCCATGGCGTTTCGCTGTGCGAGCCGGAGACGGCCCGTCCTTTCAATGTCGTGATGGCGCGGCGGGGGGAATATCTTAGCGAATGTTGGCCGTAATGCGTCAAAGTCGTTCGACAAACCATTTTGTGCCCGTGAGATTCGATTATGATAAGAGGCGGCGATACTGTGTCATCGACGGGGTCTGCCCTGCTTCCGTAGGGGTGGACGATGACCAGACGACGGCCCTTGCGATGCGGTACTCCCATCATGGTGACATCCGATCACCTGAGCATCAAGGAAGTGAGCGTCGTCCTGCGTGACAACGACATGCGGGCGGAACTGCACCTCAAGCCGGGGGCCAATGTCGCCCTGGTCACCGAGGAACTCTGCCGCATCCGGCTGGAATCCGAGGGGGTGATCCTGACGCCGGCGATTCTCGCCGACATCACCAGCGCGGTTGAAACGTACCAGAAAGATCCCACGCAGCCCGTGACGGTGACCGTGCTGGGCCGGACGCCCGTCGCCGGCAAGGACGGCTATCTGCAATGGGGCCGGGGCTTCAATCCTCAGCATCTCCACGGCGGCGTCGATGAAGAACACCATACCATCGATTTCTATCAGCGCATCTCCTACGTCGTCGTTCAGCCGGGCGAGTGTTTCCTGAATGTGATCCCCCCCGCCCCTGGCCAGTCCGGCGTCGACGTCAAAGGCAAAATGGTCGAAGGCAAACCCGGCAAAGAGGTCGAAATCGCCTTCGGCGAAGGCGTCGACGCCCGGTCCGACGGCCAGTGTGTCGCCAACCTCACCGGCATCCTCATGTATCAGGGGAACAAGGTCTGGGTCGATCCCAGCCTCCATATCACCGAATACGTCGACTTCGGCACCGGCAACATCGACTTCGACGGCAATATCGTCATCGACAAGGGCGTCCGCGACTGCTTCATCGTCAAAGTCACCGGCCACGCCGTCGTGCACGGCCTGATCGAGGCGGCCACCATGGACGTCGGCGGCGACCTCCAGGCCCTCGGCGGCATGGCGTCCAAGGAAAAAGGACACGCCAACGTCGGCGGCAACCTCCTTGCCCGATACCTCGACAACGTCCATGTCATGGTCCACGGCGACCTGACGCTCGAACGCGAGGCCGTCAACTGCGAAATGGAAATCAGCGGGAAAATCAACATTCCCCACGGCTCGCTCATCGGCGGAGTCTGCCACGTCGCCGGCGAATCCCAACTGGCCACCCTCGGCTCCCCCTCCGGAGCCGCCACCATCCTCCACATCGGCAGCCTGCCCCGACATGAATCGGTCCTGAAATCCGTCCTCGACATGCTCGATCGCCTGCAGGGCGAAATCGACCGACTCACCGACAAACTCAAACAACTCGAACAGACCGGCGGTCGCCGCAACGCCCAGTATCAGGAAGCCATGACCGAACTGATGTTCCGCCAGTCCAATCTCCGCGGACGGCACACCGACCTGGACAACCGTCGCATCGCCCTCCAGCAACGCATGGCGGAACAGACCTCACCCCAGCTCCACGTGGAGAAAATGGTCCACTTCAACACCACCCTCATCTGCCGGAAACAGGCCGCCACGTTCGATCAGGATCTCCCCGGCCCGGTCGTGATCGCCTGGGACCAGGCCACCCATGGCCTGGTCTACCGGGACAGCGACGGCAAAACCAAAACCCTCGCCACCCTCGCCCACATCCACCCGGCGTGAAGCATTTCATCGCGCATTTTCACGATAGGTAGCCCCGCGACTTGTGGCGCCTCTTACGGCTGTCCCATCTCCGGCAGCATCTGTTTTTCCAGTTCGCTGCACGTACGCAGGTATTCCCGCAGCGGATCGCGGTTGTCGTCGAGGTTGACGGGCCGGCCTTGCGTCTTGCCCAGCCATTGTTCGATCGCGTCGAGCCACTGGTAGCCGTATTCCAGCGACGGCTCCACGGCTGTGCCTTCGTTGAAGTCGTTCCATGTGACGATCTGGATCAGCTCCGGCGAGCCGATCAGGGCCTCGGCGCACGTCCGTTGCAGCACGGGCATGCCGTATTCCTTGCTTTTCCGTGGGCCGTTGCCCCAGCCCCAGACCCCGGCGTCGTCGAAGCCGGGGCAGATCATGGTCATGGCGAACACCAGTTTTTGTTGTGGGATCAGGTCGTGGGCCAGTTGTGCGAAACGTCTGGGCCAGTCATCATCGGTCCACCAGACATACGCGCCTGCGATCCGCGGATGATACATTTCATCAAAGTTCTGGCGTGCATAGACCACAGGCTGCGAAAGCCTGGCGAAAATTTCCGTCCATTCATCGGGCAGGATGTTGTTCGGCCCCAGTTCGCCCGCGCCCCAGTAGTTGAACTGACAGATGAAAGGCTGGCCGTTGCGTCGCAGATAAGCTGCGTGTCCGGCGTAGCGGTCGAGGATGTACTGGAGATCGGCGGTTGCGTTTTTGACGATATCCTCGCGGCTTTCCGGGTTGCGGTAGCCGGGCCAGTTGATTTTTTCCTCGTAGCAGATGGCGATTTTGGTGCCGGTTTCCCTGGCGACGTCGAGGATCATGGGGATGCGTGCGTCGAGGTCATTGCCTGGGCCGTACCACAGCACGAGCATGGCCTGGATGCCGGCGGCTTTGGCGGTGGCCAAGTGATACTTCACCACACGGGGACTCCACGAGGCGTAGGGGCCGATGAGGGGGCAGACGACGGAAGCGATGTCGCGCCTGCCGCGCGGGCCTGCAAGGTTCGGATCATGCGTGGGGCCGGGGCCTTGCCATTGCCAGTGGTCCCAGGTGAACGTGGCGTCGGTTTCGCTTTTCTGCGTGGTGAACCAGGGGACGTAGTGGGCGATCAGATGCGGCGTCGGGCCATCGAGGTTCCAGGGGGATGAGGTCTGGGTGGTTGGGGCGTCTTCGTCGGCGAAGCGGCAGCCCGTCAGGACGGTCAGGATCGTCAGGACGCCGAGGAGCCGCGGGATCATGGTGTGGGTGCTCCCAACCAGATGCCGGCGAGTGAGGCGCTGTGGCCGTTGCCGCCGCCGAGCCAGACCTTGGGCGACACCTTGGCCGTCTCCGCCGGGAAAGACGAGCGGTCCAGGCTCACGGGAATCTCGTACACGCCGGGCTTGGTGAGGTCTTTGAACAGATCGACGCAGACGAGATATTTGCCGTCTTTGTCGAAGCAGACCAGTTGGAGCGAGACGCTGCCGCCGGTGAGTCGGGCGAGGTCGAGTTGGACGACGGCCTTGGGCGAGAAGTCCGCGCGATCGGCGAAGACAGCCCCGTCGTAGGCCTTGCCCTCCGGCAGCGTCAGCGTCCATCCCTCCGCCCCGCTGGCTGTTTTCAGGTCGCCTGTGGATTCGAGCTTGCTCTGGCCCGTCCACGCCTGCGTGACGGCGATGTTGGGTTTCTTCCACTGTCGGGGCGCGACGACGGTGAACTGGGTGATGCGTACGGAAGCGTCGCGGCCTTCGAGCCAGATTTTGACCCGCATCGCGCGTGCCTCCGCGGGTTTGGATTCGGGCAGCGTCAGCGTGCATGGGCCGGGCTTGAACTGCTCGGCGGTCAGCAGATCGCTGTGGCCGAGGAACTTGCCCCCGGCTCCCCCGGCTCCCCCGGCATCAAACCACTCGGCCTGCATCTTGAGTTGGCCCTTGTCCACCGCCGAGGCGGTCATGCGGATTTCGAGTCCCGGTGTCACCGCCCAGCGGGATTCCGCCGCCGGAGCCGCCCAGCCGAAGTTCGCGTTGGGACAACTCAGCGCCAGCACGCCGCCGTCGATCTGGAGCTTCATGCCGTCGCCGACTTCCCACTTCATGCCCGCCGGGGAATTCAGGTCAAAGCCGGTGCGCACGCCCATGTCCGCCCCCAGCGCCAGCACCGCCAGCGCGGCGACGATCAATCCCTGAGTCCGCATGTGGTGTTCTCCCTCGGCTGCGATCATTTCCACTTCCACCGATCACCCTTGTCGCCGTTGTAGTCGGTGTCCGCGCGATACTGGTCCACGTCCTGTTTCTTGAGCAATTGTACGTGGCCGTCGGAGAAGAGCGCGTTGGCGGTGTCGCCGTGGGCGGCGTCGAAGCTGTTGTTCATCGCTTCATTTTCCGGCCAGCCGACGATGCACTGACCGTTGGGCGTCAGCCGGGGCCAGATTTCGCTGACCAACATGACGTGCGGCAGCACATCCTCCAGCGGCCTGGCGCGGATCAAGTCCATCGGGTTGCCATGCGCGTCCGCGGTCTGCGGCACGCCGGTGCCGATGTCGTACCGGGGCCAGATCGATTTGTAGCCCAAGCCGAGCCATTGCCACACCGTGCTGTTGATGCCGAAGCTGCGGCGGGGCGCGTCGACGACGAAACTCAGCCGCTCCACCTCATCGTCCGGACAGGTGAAGATGCTCTGCTTGACCTTGGCGTCCTTGCTGACGTCCCACTGGTTGACGTAGGGTGCGACGTAGCCGCTCCAGTCCATCCGGCCGTAGGGCAGCGCGGCATTGACGATGAGCTGTTCCGGAGGCCGGCCCTTGTGGTCGGCGGCGTAGCCGAAGAAACCCAGCCCTACCTGCTTGAGGCTGCTGGCGCACTGAATCGTCCGGGCGGCCTGTCTCGCCTTGGCCAGCGCCGGCAGCAGAATCGCCAGCAAAAGCGAAATGATGCTGATCACCACCAGAAGCTCGATCAGCGTGAAGCCCGTCGCCCAGCCTCGGTCACGACGCATCAGGATGTTACGGCATGACATGACGACCACTCCTTCAGGGTTAAGCAGCGGTCTAGGTTAGCGTTCCCACCGAATCCCGCTCGATCAGGTCGGAAGGCAGGACCACATCCACCGGCTCGCGCGGGGCCCGGCCCTGCCTGCGAAGCTCGATCCGCTCCAGCAGCAGGTCCACCGCGACACGCGCCATTTCCTCCAGCGGCTGGCGCACCGTCGTCTGCGGCGGAGTCAGGTGACGGTACACCGGCAGATCCTCCAGCGAAATCGTCGATACGTCCTGCCCGATCTTCAGCTTCAGCACATTGGACAGGATATGCAGCACCTCCAGCGAAGCGTCCTCGCTGAAGTTCAGCAGTGCCGTGAAGCCCCGGCCGATCCAGCGCGTGAGAATGTCGTACGCCGCTTCGGTCTGGGTGTAGCGGATGGCCAGGGGATCGACCTCGACGCCTGCGTTCCGCATGGCTTCGAGGAAACCCCGCTTGCGTTCGTCGCTGCCCCATTCGCCCGGCTCAATGGACATGAATCCGATCCGCCGGTGTCCGCGGGCCAGCAGATGCTCGGTGGCCACCTTGGCCTGGAAATGGTGGTCGGACCGGATGCTGTGGATGCCCAGCTCGGTCATGGGCTTGCTGATGGTCAGCAGTTCGAGGTTGGGAATGGCGCGCAGTTCAGTCAGCCGGTCGTCGAACACCACGCCGATGACGCCCTCGATGTGGGCCTGGTAGGCCAGTTCGAGATGTTCAACGTCGATCAGTTCGACGGCATAGCCTCGGTCGGAAAGGACGCGGCAGAGCAGAGAAGTCATGACGGAGACATAGCCGACGGGCAACGCGGGACTGCGGCGACCGGTGATGACGGCAATACAACGCTGCGGCCTGCGGGGGATGAAGCCCAGCGACCGGCCGGTCAACAGCACATGTTTCCGCAGGTCCGCGGCGACGTTGGGGGCATGGTTCATCACGCGGGAAACCGTGCCGATGGACACGCGGGCGCGGTCGGCGACATCCTGCAAAGTGATGTCCCGCTTGCGCAGGGTGGCGGTGGCGACGTCTTGAGAAGGCAATTCGGGTGAGGGAATGGCTTCATCAGCGTCAGCGGGCTGCGGGGCGTCGGTTCGTGAAGATATTGACATTCAGATGACTCCACCTCGTATTATGCTGAATTATTATCTTATGTCGAGATTTATTTCCAATATCAATGAATAATTTCATTTAAGGGGTTAAATAACCCCTTAAACATCCCCGATCTGGTTTTTTTCTAACTCAATGATCGTCGGTACAATCGTTCCCAGATTCCTGGGAGGCGTGTCCGTGGGGTTGGAGTGGTCATCATGCGATTGCTTGTGGTGGGCGGAGCTGGCTACGTCGGCGGGATTGTTCGGTCGGCGCTCGAAGCGGAGCACCAGGTGCGGTACTACGACCTGAGGCCGGTCCCCGGCGCGGAGGACCGCTGCGTCGTGGCGGATGTCAACGACGACGAAGCGATCGCCCGCGCCATGGCGGGGATCGAGGCGGTGCTGTACCTGGCGATGGGAACCGGGAAGGACCGTCACGACTGCAGCGTGATCAACCCGGCCTTCGACGTGAACGTCCGAGGCCTGTACCGCTTTCTGGCGTCATCCCTGAAGCAGGGGGTCACGCGGTTCGTCTACGCCAGCACGCTCAGCGTCTACAAGCGACTGTGGAAGAAGGGCGAATGCATTCTCGACGAGGGCGTGCCTTCGGACGCATGGGATGTCTACGGAGTCAGCAAGCGTCTGGGCGAGATGGTTTGTCAGATGGCCAGTCAGGAATATCCGCGGGCGACGATCTGTGCGTTGCGGCTGATGATGCCGCGGACGACGGAGAATTTCGCGGATTATCGGTTTGATCCGAAGAATCCGAAGACCTGCAACACGGGGCTGGGGCCGCATGACACGGAGCGCCTGTTTCTGGCGGCGCTGGCGTGCGGTCGGCCGGGGCTGCACGTGATCCAGGCCACGGGCGACATGATGGGCCAGCAGTTCGATCACAGTCGGGCGAAGGAGATTCTCGGCTGGGTGCCGGAGGATTGCTGAGGCATCGGGCCTGGGACTGCTGTCATGAGCGAGAACGCCGCCGAAGCTTCGCCGACGCCTGACGTCAAGACGCACACGCTGCGCGAGATGGCTGTCGCGCTGGGGCCGATCCTCCGGCCGCACCGAACGCGGCTGATCTTCGCCTGTCTCAGTGTCGCCATCGCCGGCGGGGCGTACGGCCTGATGCCCTTGTTCTCCAAGTATCTCCTCGACGTCGCTCTGCTGGAACACCGAAGCCTGACGTTGGCGGCATGGATCGCCGGGGCATTCCTGCTCGCCCAGTGCCTGCGCCAGACCTGCTGGTACCTCGCCATGCGGCAGTTCCTGTTCCTCCAGGAACGCGTCACCTTCGCCCTGCGAACCCGCGGATTCGGCCACGTCCAACGGCTGTGTCTTCGCTTTCACAGCAAATACCCCACGGGTTTTCTGTATCAGCGCGTCTTCGGCTCCGCCATCGCCAGCGTCGGCGGGGCCATGCAGTCGGTGTTCAAGAACCTCGCCCTCTACATCACCGGCATCATCACCAGCGTCACGTGCTGCCTGATGCTCAGCGTGCCGATGACCGGCGTGGTGCTGGTGGGCGTGCTGGGTTATGTCCTCGTCGGCCGGTCCATTTCCAAACGCATCTACCAGAAAGCCCGCGTCAGTCAGGAGGCGCAGAACCTCATCACCGAGTTCATCATGGACCGCCTGCGCGGGGCCAAGACCGTGCAGGCCATGACCATTGAGGACGACGTGCAGCAGGACTTCGAGTCCCGGCTCTGGCCCGCGCAGCTCAAGAACCTCGCCGTGGCCAAGGAGAACTTCCGGCTCTCGCTGGCCACCGAAACCCTCGGCTACGCGCTGACCAGCGCCATCTGGGTCGTCGGGGCTTATTCCGTGCTGGACCTCGATCTCACCCTCGGCGACCTTGTGGCGTTCATGGGCTATCAGGCCACGTTCACCACGCTGGTCTCCGTGCTGACCGGCATCTGGGGCGAAATCGCCAACGCCCGCGCCGGCTTCGACCAGTTGCTCACCGTGCTGGAAACGCAGTCGACGGTGCCGAGTTTGCCGGAAACCGCTGAATCATTGCATTTCGCGCCCGTCCGCGGCGATCTGGAACTTCGCAACATCAGCTTCCGCTACGGCGACGGCCCGCCGGTGATCCGCGATTTCTCCGTCCAGGTGCCCCATGGCCAGTCCGTGGCCCTCGTCGGACGCTCCGGCAGCGGGAAAACCACCCTCGCCAGCCTCCTGATGCGGTTCTATGACCCCGACCAGGGCGCCATTCTGCTCGACGGCCAGAACATCCGCGAGATTCCCATCCGCGCCTACCGACAGCACTTCGGCATCGTGCTTCAGGATCCGTATCTGTTCGATGAATCCGTCCGCGTCAATCTCCGCTATGCCGATCCCGACGCCACGGACGAGCAGATCATCGACGCTCTGCGAGCCGCGCAGGCCTGGTCGTTCGTCGATCAACTGCCCGGCAAGCTCGACTACCGCGTCGGCGAGTCCGGAGGCCAGCTCTCCGGCGGACAGAAACAACGCCTGGCCATCGCCCGGTGCTTATTGCTCAGAAGCAAGTTCGTCGTCCTCGACGAGCCGACCTCCGCGCTGGATGTGGAAAGCGAGCAGGCCATCCAGCAGGCGTTTGACCGGCTGTTCGAGAATCGCACGGTCTTCATCATCGCGCACCGGCTGAGCACGATCCGTCGAGCCGACCGCATTCTCGTGATCGACGAAGGCCGGATCGTTCAGGATGGCCGGTATGCCGATCTGATCGAACAGTCCGGCTTGTTCCGGCAGTTCCACGAGATCGCCATGGACCCGACCAACGCGCTGTCCGCGCGGTTACGGCAGGGTTAGCGACTTTCGTCCCGTCCCTGTATCCTCTTCGCTGTCGGCCCGGCGCCCACGCCGGAACCACGAAACACGACATCCCCGCTTCGCGTGGGTTGCGGAGCTGATTCGATCAAGGCCATGAAACTTCAATCCCCACGAGGCACCCGCGACTTCTATCCCGCCGAGTGCGCCTGGCGCAACTATCTCGTCCAGGCCTGGCGAACCGTCTCGATCCGCAACGGGTTCGAGGAAGTCGACGGGCCGATCTTTGAATCGCTCGATCTCTACAAAGTCAAAAGCGGCGAAGGCATCGTCAGCGAACTGTTCCACTTCCAGGACCGCGGCGAACGCGACCTGGCGATCCGGCCGGAGTTCACGCCGACGCTCGCCCGCATGGTCGCCGCAAAGGCCAACAGTCTGCCCCGGCCCATCAAGTGGTACTGCGTGCCCAACCTCTGTCGCGCCGAGCGGCCCCAACGCGGCCGGCTACGCGAGTTCTGGCAGTGGAACTGCGACATCATCGGCGTCAATGACGCCACCGCCGACGCCGAGTCCATCTTCACCATGATCGACCTGCTCCGCGAACTGGGTCTGCGGTCCGAGCATGTCGTCGTCAAAATCAGCCACCGCACCAGCGTCCGCCACATCCTCCAGAAACTCGGCGTCCCCGAGGATCGCATCCCCCAGGCGTTCAACCTGCTGGACCGGCGGGATAAGATGGAGGAGGACGAGTTCCGCCAGGAAGCGACCAAACTCGGTCTCGACGAGGATCGCGTGGAACGGTTCGAGCAGACCTGCCGCCGGAAATATCCCTGCGGCGACGTCGACCACATGTGCCGGTCCATCGGCCTGGGCGACACCATGGACGACCTGCGTGCCCTGGACGACAAGCTCACCGCCTTCGGCATCGCCGACTGGTGCGAGTACGACCTGGGCATCGTCCGCGGTCTGGCGTACTACACCGGTACGGTCTACGAAGTCCACGAGCGCTCCGGCGCGATGCGCGCCATGGCGGGCGGCGGCCGGTACGACCAGCTCGTGGAACTCTTCGGCGGCCCGTCGATGCCCGCGGTGGGCTTCGGCATGGGCGACGTCGTACTGACCGATGTGCTGGTGGACAAGGGCCTGGTGCCGGAAAACGTCATGCCGCGCCCGGATGCGTTCGTCGTGGCGATGTCCGACACGCAGACCACGGCCGCCCTGACGCTGACGGCCAGGCTCCGCGCCGCCGGCCTCCACGCCCGATTCAGCTACAAAACCACGCGAAACCTCGGCAAACTGCTCAAGGACGCCGACGCCTGCCGCGCCCGCTATGCCGTCATCATCGGGGAAAACGGTGAAATCGACGCCAAGAAACTCGCCGACGCATCCCAGCAGCGCGTCACGACGGAATCGTTGATGGAGCTGCTGTGCAAGACGCGCGAGCCGCTGGCTCGCGGCTGAAACGAAGATGACGCTAGAATCTGCCTCGGACTTCAACAACAAGGAACCCTGCGCATGTCGATGCTGATTCCGATGGTCATTGAAAAGAGCGGGCGAGGCGAACGCGCCTATGACATCTACTCCCGGCTGCTCAAGGACCGCATCGTGTTCCTCGGCGGGCCGGTGGACGACGACGTGGCCAACCTCGTCGTCGCCCAGATGCTCTACCTGTCGCAGGAAGACCCCAAGAGCGACATCCACTTCTACATCAACAGCCCCGGCGGCAGCGTGAGCGCGGGCATGGGCATTTACGACACCATGCAGTTCGTCCGCCCGGCCGTGGCGACGTACTGCATCGGCATGGCGGCGTCCATGGGCGCGGTGCTGCTGATGGCGGGCGAAAAGGGCAAGCGATTCGTCCTGCCCAACAGCCGCGTCCTGCTCCACCAGCCGCTGATGGGCGGCGTCATCGAAGGCGCTGCCACAGACCTTGGCATCCAGGCCAAGGAAATGCTCCGCACCCGCGAACGCCTCTACAAGCTCATGGCCGGCCATACCGGGCAGAGTTACGAAACCATCACCCGCGACTGCGAACGCGACAAGTGGCTCGATGCCGAGGAAGCGGTGTCCTACGGCGTGATCGACGCCGTGCTCAAGCATCTGCCGGAAGACCTGGCCAAGCAGCACCGGCGCGACGACGAGGAATAAATGTTCAATCGCCTGTGGCTTTACGGGATGGCGGGCATGTTGGCCGCGCTGCTGGGCGCGTGCGGGCCTTCGTCTTCGCTGCTGAGCAAACAGAACGACGAACTGCGTAAGCAGAATCTCGACCTGGAGCGACAGGTCACGGGCCTGCAGGAAGCGATGCGTCGCCGGGAAGCCGAGGTGCGGTCGCTGGAAGCCAAGGCCCAGGTCGCCCCGGCCATCGAAGGCGCGGACGTGCCCCGTCTGGCGGAAATCCGCTTCGGAAGGTACACGAATGCCGTCGACACGAGCAAGGACGGCCGGGACGACGCATTGCGTCTGTACCTGCTCACGCAGGATCAGCAAGGACACTTTCTGCCGGTGGCGGCGAAGCTGGCGGTGCAGGCGGCCGTGCTGATCCCGGGGCAGGAGCCGCGCGTGGTGGTCGATGCCGCGATCGCGCCGGAGCAGTTCCATGCGGCGTATCGCTCCGGCATCACCGGCACGCATTACACGTTCGACCTGCCTTTGCCGAAGGATGGTCTGGAGGGCGCGACGAGTCTGGCCGTCAAGGCTGTGCTGACCGACGCCGCCACGGGGGGAACGTTCGAGACGCAGATCGCGCTGCCGCTGCGGCCGCAAGCGGCGAAATAACACAATGAGACTCCACCCCCATAGGGGGTGGTATCAGGAAGGCCCCCCAAGGGGGCCGTGGTCGTCAAGATGCCCCCCTTGGGGGCGGCACATACAGGAAGGCCCCGTTGGGGCCGATCATCGATGGTGCTTAGGGACTGCGAACTAATAACCTGATGGATTACGCCCTTGGCCGAATGGTGTAATTCCACTCGCCGTGGAACTCGGCTGGGACGCAGCAGAGAGTCGCCAGTTCTTGGGGGGTGACTTTCCGCCCCGTCGGATAGTCGTGATCGTCCAATGCCGCCCGGACGGTCAATCCCTTGGTCGAGGTCGTGCTGGCGATCAAGTTGACGATGGCCTGGTAGCTGACCAGCGGTCGGCCACGCCAGTTCCTGGTGATGAAGCAGAACAACCGATGCTCGATCTTGTTCCACTTGCTGGTGCCGGGCGGAAAATGACACACTTGCAGTTCCAGCCGGATGTCGTCCGCCAACGCCTGCAAAGCCACTTTCCACAGGCGGCTGCGGCTGGAGTTGCTCCCGCCGCCGTCGGCCGTGATCATCAGCCGCCTGGCCTTGGGGAAACGCCGGCGACCCATTTCCCGCCACCAGCGACCGATGCTGGCGGCGGCGAATTCGGCCGTGTCGTGGTTGGTCCCCACGCTGACCCAGCCTTCGTCGTGGGCCAGGTCATGGACGCCGTAGGGAATCGCTTTGCCCCGTTTGGGGTCCGGGAAGTCGTGGACGTTGACCGTCAGCGGCTGTCCACGCGGCTGCCATTCCTGTCCGGAATTCTTGAATTCGCCCACCAATTCCTTCTTTTTCGTGTCCACCGACACCACCGGCCGGCCGGCTTTCAGGGCCAGGGTCGCTTGTTCGTTGATATAGCCAAATTGGGCGTCCCGATCCGGGTGTGACGAGCCTTCGCGCGTTTTGCGATTGGCCTGCAAGCTGTAGCGCTCCGCTTTGAGCAGCGCCGCCACCGTGCGATCACTGACGGGATGGCCCTGGCGCGCCAGTTCGACCGCCAGTTTACGCGTGCTCTTGCTGCTCCACAACAAAGGCGATTGGGGATGGCCGCGGGTGGCCGGATCAACCAAGTTCAGCAACGCCTCGCGCAACCCCGGGTCCGTCCGGGTGATCGGCTTGCGCCCGCCGCCGGGACGGCGAATGCGGGCGGCTGCCGACGTATCCCCGGGACCGCGGCCTGCCGCCAGTTCCGCCCGTCCGGCTTTGATGGTGTTCAACGCCAACCCCGTGGCTCTCGACACCGCAGCCAGTCCGCCCCGGCCCAGCGCGACGGCCTCCGCGCCGGCCCATTGCCGACGCATCCGTTCATCCATACGCGT
>JADLAP010000087.1 GCA_020848195.1 Phycisphaeraceae bacterium | reverse complement strand
CCGTGGCGGAAGCGGTGAAAGACGCGGCCAATCAGCTTCGTCCCGTGGAACTGGCGGTCGGCTGCGGCAGCGCGTTGTTCAACGTCAACCGCCGGCCTCCGCTGGGACAGACCGGCATCGTGCCCAACGTCTCCGGCGTGGTGGACCATCGCGTGCGCATCCTCACCCTGTGGGACGCGCGGAATCATGTCGCCGCGGTGCTGTTTCATTTCGGATGTCATCCCACGACAATCGACTCCGGACGACGGGTGCTGACGTCGGAGTACGCGGGCCTGGCGCGGGAGTGGATCGAGCGACATCTCGGCGTGCCTGCGTTGTTCCTGCCCGGCTGTTTCGGCAACGTTCGGCCTCGCATCGTGGATGAGCACGATCAGCCTCGCCGCGCCGAGGTGGAAGACATGCAGCGCAACGGCGAGCGTCTCGGCCGGGCTGTGGTCAACGTCGTCGAAAACCTCCAGCCCGGCGATCAGCGACGGCATCAAACCCGTCTGGCGGCTTCGGCGAGGCAAGTCGAGTTGCCCTTCGGGCCGGGCTACGGCGATGACGAACTGCGCCGACTGGCGGACGATCAGTCCACGCCGGCCAGCTCGCTGTACATGCGCCACTGGGCCAGTCAGTTGCTCGAACAACGACGGACGCGATCGGCTCCCACGCATTGGCCGCTCGAACTGCAGATCATGCGCGTCGGCAACATCGTGTTGCCCGCCATCGGCGGCGAACCCGTCCTCGAAATCGGCATCGGTCTCGAACGCGCCTACGAACGCATCCTGCCTGACGCCGAGACGTGGTCCATGGGCTACGCCAACGGCATGGTCGGCTATCTCTGCACCGAACAGCAGAAACAGGAAGGCGGTTTTGAACCCAACGCCTGGAGTGGTTCCTGGCTGCCCGGCCCGTTTGTCAACGAACAGGACATCATCGCGCGGAATCTCTGCGACATGGCCGGCGGCTTGCCCGCATGATGATGGCGAGGCGCTGGCGATGGTTGAAAAGGCGCGGCGTTACTTGCCGCCGAGGAAGGTGGCGGCGGCTTTGCCCACGATCATCACGCAGGCCCAGAAGAGCGTGATCAGCCCGACGTAGCCGACGAGGTTGCGCGTTCCCGCGCTGCACCGGGCGATGGGCGCGTTGAGCATGGCGCACAGTTGCGCCAGGCGATACGGAAATCGCGTGACCCAATCCATCAGCCACGCGCCGGCCAGGGACCGGGCGCCGCGGATCAGGCCCATCGGCGAAAGCGATCGTCCGGATGAAGGCGCAGCCTGCGCTGCCTGCGCCGGTTCCTCCGCCGCGACGGGTGAAGCCTGTGCATTCGCGGCTTTCGCGGAAGATGGCGCGGTTTCCTGTTTGCCCGCCGATCTGGCGGCCGATGCCGTTCCGAGGGCGGCTTGCGGATCGGAGGCGGCGGCTCCCGACTGCCCATGCTGGGCGGCGACGATTTCCGGCGATTCAAACGCGCCTTCCAGATCATCGTCACTGGGCGGCGCGGCGGCGGCTTTGGCTTTGGCTTTCTGTGCCGCCTGGGCTTTCATCTGGCTGTCATCGCCGTAGCGGGGCTGGCTGGCTGAAGCTTCGGCGGGGGCTTCCATCTTGAATGATTCAAGCTGTTCCTGCTGCACCTGCTCCGGCGACTCGAACGCGCCTTCCAGGTCCAGATCATCCGCCGATTTGGCTGGATCGCCTGCTTGGGCATCCGGGGATTTCACATGTTCGACCGCGGCGCCGGCGAACAGGGCGTCGACTTCCGCCTGGGAGGCGGGAGCGGAGGTGTCGGCTTCCTCCTGCTCGGCGACGGCGTCCTCCACGGTCTGGAACGCGCCGGCAAGATCGTCTTCAGCGGCGGCGGGGGGGACCGCTTTCGCCGCGACGGGCGCCGGCGCGGCGGTTGACGCGGGTTCCTCCTCCGCATCGCCGGAGAGCAGGCGATTGATGTCGGCGATGAAGTCCGCTTCGCCCTGGACATCGTTGAGATTGCGGGTGATGTCCGTGGGATTGACGGGCGAAGAAGCCGGCTTGGCCGGTGCGACCGAAGGGGCCGGCTTGGCCGGTGCGGCCGGTTTGGTCTCGGTGGTTCGGCTTTCGTCGAGTATTTCCTGCAACTGGGCGGCAAGGTCTTCGCCGACCAGGTCTTCGCTCGCGGCGGAGGCGGCGGGGGTGGCGGGAGACGGCGGCGGCGGCGACGCCGGCGGAGGCTGATTCTTGCCGGCATAAGCGTCTTCGAGCGCGGCGGCGAGTGTGTTCTCGTCAAACGGCGCCCACGACGCATCGTTGTCGGGTATGGCCTTGATCGGCGCAGACGGTTTGCTCGCCGGCGCCGGCGCTGGCGCGGACGGCGATGTGGACGGCGGCGGTGGCGGCGGCGGTTGGCTTTTGCCGGTGAACACATCGTCGATCGCCGAGGCCAGGGCGTTTTCGTCAAAGGGATTCCACGCGTCGTCCTGCTTTGCGGGCGCTGACGCCGGTGTGGCAGTGCTGGCGGCCTGAGGCGTTTTCGGGGCTGCCGGCGGGGGAGGCGTGGCGGGGGTTGTCGGCTTCTGGGTCTGGGCTTTGGGCGTTGCCGCGGGCGAAGGCGTGGCGGCGGGGGGTTTGGCGGCAGCGGGTGGCGTGGAGGTTTTCGCGGCCGCGGCGTCCGGCTTCTTCGCTTCCGGTTTGGCGGGAGCGGTTTTCTTGGGCCGATTGACCACCTGTTGCAGGCCGGGTTCGACCTGTTCGATCTGGTCCAGCAGCGCGTCGAGCTGCTGCTCGATGCTCGCGTCAGCCGCCAGCGGATCAGGCTCGGATTCCGGCGGTTGGGATGTGGGGTTCTTCGACACGATCCTGTTCCACAGCCTAAGCTCGCGCCACACCAAGGCGCGGAACTCCGTATCCGTTATCGGCCATGCAAGCCCGGCATCCTGAGATTCCGTGGATCGGAGGGCTGCTTCAGCGCTATTGGGGTGTCATCCGGGGATGTCGCTGGCCTGTTTGGCCGTTGCAGGCGATGATGTCGCCATGCACCGCTTTACGTGCCTGACTCTGCCGAATCCTCTGGCTGCCACATTATCGGACGATCGTGCCGCCATCGTCGAACTGGATACGGAGCAATCCCACCACGCCGGCCGGGTGCTGCGTCTGCGTGAAGGCGAGGCGGTGGAACTGCTCGACGGTCAGGGCGGCATCGGCAGCGGCACGATCGTGCGGCTCAAGCCGACGGTGGCGGTGCGGATCACCGCGGTATGCCGCGACATGCCGCCGCGGCCCCGGATCACGCTGGCGGCCGCCATGCCCAAGGGGAGCCACGCGGATGAGATGGTCGATCAACTCAGCCAGCTTGGGGCCGATGAACTGACACCGCTGATCACGCAACGGAGCGTGGTGGACCCGCGCGACGCGAAGCTGGACCGTCTGCGCAAGCGGGCACAGGAGGCGTGCAAGCAGTGTGGCCGGTCAAGGCTGATGACCATCAACTCGCCGATGACTCTGGACCAGGCCCTGGCGTTGCCGGCTTCGCTCAAGCTCATCGCGTTGCCGGAAGGCGTTGCGATGCGTGGCGACGAACTGGTCGGCGCGGACGATGTGCTGACGCTGATCGGCCCCGAAGGCGGGTGGACCGATGAGGAACGCCAGGCCGCGATTCGAGCAGGTTGCAGGCCGTGGCGCATCGCGCCGCACATCCTGCGCATCGAAACCGCCGCCGTCGCTGCTGCGTCCCTGCTGCGATATGCCGGTATGCTGTATCACCTTGCCGCAACGGAAAAGGCTGCCGGTCATGGCGGTTGAGAAGCCATCGCTTTTTGTCTGCATGGGGTCCGCCTGCCATCAGCGCGGCGTCTATGACGTGGTGCCGAAGCTGCGCGAGCTGATCGCCAAGCATCGTCTCGACGCCAGCATCACGCTCAAGGGTTCGTTCTGCCTCGGTCCCTGCACCGAGGGGATCGTGATCCAGTACGGCGAATATCAGGCCACCGGTGTCGGCGCGCACAACATCGAGGAAGTCTTTTTCGCCGAGCTTCTGCCGCTGATCGAAGCCGACGAGGCGACGCGACGCAAAATGCGGGAGGACATTTCCGCGGAGGAGGCAGGCCATGGCGGATGAAACAATCAAAACCGTCTGGGAACTGCTCTGGGATTACGACCCCAACGGCCTGGTCGTCGCCCGCGCGTCGGACCTGATCATCAGCATCGTCAATCCCGCGTTCTGTCAGATGTTCGCCGTCGAGGCGGATTACGCCATCGGCCGGTCGCTCGATGATGTCCTCGGCAACGCCGACGATTTTCGTCATGTCCTGGACAAACAGGAAGTCATCCACGGCAAGCACGTTCACTATCCCCACCGCAACCTGCACGTGAGCAAACACATCTTTCCCATTCACGAACATGCGTCGGTGGCGGCGATCTTCGTCGATGTCACCACGGAACTCGATCGCGCCCGCCTGCTGCAGCGACTCAAGCAGGAAACGCTGCGCAACGTCAGCGAAGTCGTGGACAAGCACATGAAAGCAGCCCAGGAAATCGCCAGCCTGCTCGGCGAAACCACAGCCGAAACCAAGGTGACGCTGCTCAAACTGATCGAAGCCATGAAAGACGATCGCATCGACGACGCCGACTGACGGCACGAGCTTCCATGCTGCCATGACCATCAACCTCGACATTTCGCATCGCCAGTACAACAAGCACGGCGAGGAACTCTGCGGCGACACGGTGCTGGTCCGTCACACCGGCGAGCGGTCGATCATCGTGTTGTCCGACGGCCTGGGCAGCGGAGTCAAGGCGAGCATTCTGTCCACGCTGACGGCCCAGATTCTGCTGACCATGCTCAGCCGCGATGCCGCGCTCGACGATGTGCTGGACACCGTCATCGGCACGCTGCCCGTCTGCCAGGTGCGGCACATCGCCTATGCCACATTCACGGTGGTGGAGGTTCACCGCGATTCGGGGCAGTTTCGCGTGGTGAATTTCGACAATCCGCCGGTGCTGTACTTTCGCGGGGGCCGGCCTGCCGCGGTGACGCGACAGACAAGGCAGATCCGCGACAAGCAGATTCAGATGATGGAAGGCCAGTTGCGGCGAGGGGACTTTCTCGGCCTGCTCACCGACGGCACGCCGCACGCGGGACTGGGCAATACGCTCAACTTCGGCTGGGGTTGGGACAACATCGCCCAGTTCGTGCAGCAGACGCTGATGACCAGCGCGCGCACCGCCGGCGAAGTCACGCGACGCGTGATGGACAAGACGTGGACGCTCTATGACCAGAAGCCCGGCGACGACGCGACCTTCGTGGCGATCTGGGTCCGCGACCGCCGACGCGCGATGATCTTCACCGGCCCGCCCCTGAGCCAGGCGGATGACCCCGTCGTCGTCCAGCGATTGCTGGGATACGAAGGACGCAAGATCGTCTGCGGCGGCGCGTCGGGCAATCTCGTGGCCCGTT
>JADLAP010000086.1 GCA_020848195.1 Phycisphaeraceae bacterium | reverse complement strand
GAGCGGGAAACTGGTATAGAGTTTGACCACCGCCCACGAGTCTGGGTTCGTGACCGTGATGCAAAGGTTCGGGGTGAACATGGGGTGCGGCTTTTGGTTGTCCCCCCAGGCGAACGTCGAGTAGAGTGGGTCCCAGGAACTCTGCAAATGGTCGGAGTCAAACCAGACGGCGGTCGTTACCCCGTTGCCGGCGGGGTTGACATAGGCCCGACGTCGTTCGTGGCATTCCCTAGACTCCGTTGTGATTTCGCCGAGTTTTCCGATCGGGCGATCGCCGAAAGATCGCGGATTGGGTCGGGAGTGGAAAAATAGCGAGGGCGATCCGCAGCAATGGCCGTTGAAGTGTTCTTGCCATCTGCGTTTAATTTGCCAGCGCAGAGTACCGGCATCGTCCAGGCAAAACTCCCAGTCCTCAAGAAGCGGCGCCGATCGGCCGGTTGCCGTACACAATCGCACCCCGCTGATACGCCAACCATCCGCCGTCTGCTCAACCGAATGATGGCATGAATGCCGACTCTCGTATCGCGTCCCATCGGCCTCCACAGCATAGCTGTAACCGCCGACAGCCCAATTGCGATGACAGGGCGAATGTTCACTCAGCAGACTCTTCAAAGACAAACTTCCGTCATGTTGACGTAAAAACAGCCGTTTGAGTTCGGGTTTGCGCGTATCGATCTGAGCCAGGCCAAAGCGCCCTTCGATAACTATTGAGTCATTGGGTTGCATCATCGTTCCTTGGTCTGGATCCGGAACAGAGGATATGTACGAACGCCATCACCTTGAGCGGTAAGGATTCACAAGTCTGCTTATTATGCAACACATGTCAGTCTGATCTGCGCCAGGCAAGGCATCCGATGATGATGAAGTTATTCACGCAACGGTATCCCAGGATGCCAAGGATGGACAGTATCCTCAGCGCAGCACGCCTGGTCAAGAATGAGTTGGCTACGCGGGTCAGCGAATCGCGGGCGCGGCAGGAAGGGTGGTGTAGGCGGGTTCGTCGCGGAGGCGTGGCCGATTTCCAGCGGAAAGGAAGGATTCGAGGACATGTTCGCACAACCTTCCAGCATGGCGAGCAGGATCGCCAACCCCAGCGGCGCGACGATCTTCATGGCCTGGCTCCCTCCATGCGGGAAGTCAGATTACGCTGGATCATGCTGCCGGGCAATGGTGCGCGCGGAGGCGACTGATGTCAGTCGACAGCAAACGCTGGAAAGAGCGTGATGGCGATTGGGGCAGTTGCGCCCTCAAGCGTTGTTCTTTGCGCTAACCATGCCCCACTGGCCACGGAACATCAGTTGGCCAATGGAATGACCCGCAGGAGGCGGAAGTCGTGTCCCTCGATGCTCAGTTCATGGTCTTGCAGCGGCTGCTGGGTCTCCGCGTCCAGAATGGAAAATTGCTCGATGCCAAGGGACCGCAAGTCCGGCGTGAACGTTATGGACTGTCGTTCTTTGCTGAAGTTTGAAACGTAGATCAAGGCTCCCTTTCCAGGCCGGTAATACGCGCTGGCGCGTAGGGACGGAGGAAGTGGAAACCAGACGGAGGCGGACTTGTCCCAGTAACCGAGCCAGCAGCAATCGTCCTGACCTATGCCGAACTCCTTTTCGATGTCCTTCAGTTGCCGGAAGACCGTCATGTTCAGGCTGGTGGGCCAGATCCAGATGTCGTACAGCTTCAGGAGCGCCATGAGGGTGCGAGTCGGCTTGGTCTGCTTGTAGGCGCGGTCGCCGTAGCCGAGCATGGGAAGCCAGGCCAGATTGCCGCCAAACGCGCCGGCGCCGGTCACCTCCATGTACTCCATTGGCCAGTAATCCATGTAATCCATCGTTTCCGGGAGTCCGGCCTCGCCGTCGAGACAGAGATCGGCGAACGAGAAGACTCCGGGCATCATTCCGCCGGTCATATGCACGCTGACCCATGGAGACGTGTTGCCGTGCAAATGGCCGAGGACCGCGCACCGCTTAAGGAGATCGCGGGTTTCAAGTTGATAGGTGACGCCGCGTACCTTGCCGTTCGGGTGGACATACGCGCCGTTGGCGTGATGGATGTTGGTGGACCGAAATGGATAGCACTCGTCCATGTAGATGCCGCCCACTTCCGCCTCATGAATCCATTGTGCCATGCGGAAGACCGTGTAATCCGAGCGGCTTGGCTCCAGAGGCGCGCGCACGGAGAGGTAATTGTCCGCGGCGGTGCCGCAGATTTTGAACGGCATGTGGGTCTGCGCCCCGGGATAGAACTGCAGCGGGAAATTCACCCATTCATATTGCATGTACCGGACGTCCGCATCACCCCACGCGGGCAGGTCGTTGCACATGTAGACGTTTTTGACCAGTCCCTCCCGCTTGGCCTTGGCAAAGTGTTTTTTCGCCAGCCAGAAGTCCTTGCACACGATCCCCTGTTCCCGGTACTTGCCCCACACGTTGGCGAAGCCGCCCAGATCGCCGATCTGGAACCGGGCGCTGGAGCCGACCAGACGCTTGCGTATCGGCGTCGCGGCCAGTGCGAACACATAGGTATGTTCGCCCGTGATTGTGTAAGGCTTGGCGATCAGATGGACGCCGAGACGAAAGGCGTCCTTTTCCCGATGAAGCGTCAGGCAGGGATGTTCCTGGTCATGCACCCAGTCTTTGTCGCTGTCGGCGAACCATGTGAATCCCCGCTGGTGATCGCCCACCCAGATGCTGGAAAGAAAGCTTCCTTGCTTGCCCTCCGCGCCGACGCTGGACCAGATCACGCCCTGGGATGCGGGAAAGCGGCCCGGCTGTCTCCATATGGTTTGCGCCGCGGTCCATTGCGGAGTTCCCCACACAGGCGGCGCTGAATCCGGCGTTTGGCCCGGCTGCGACTCCATCAAATAAAAGGCCGGCGTATGTATCTCGCCTATCGCATGAAGATACCGCACCTGCTGGAGGGGAACTTCCAGCGACAAACGCTTCACGGAAAGGGGCGCGGTGGGCGTCACGGTGATTTCATAGCGGATCAGGCCGTCGTACTCCATGCTTCCGCGAACGGAAGCGGTCAGCGATTCAAACCTGATTTTTCCGCGAAAATCCGCACGATCCGGCGCGATTTCGTCCCAGGAGACTTGAGCGTCCGCGGGCGTTCCCACTTCAGCGCCCTTCTCCGTTTCGAGGACAAGTTGGATGCCGCCCGCAAGCAAAGCCTCGCCCTGCGACTGGATATGTTCGGGCAGCGCGGTGCCGTTGAAGCCATACTGCCGGCCCCAGCATTCAATCGTATTGTCCATGGCCTTCAGCGGCGTGAACGGCGGGATCACCACCCGATCCTTGCCAAGCGAGTTCCCAAGCCAGGGGATCGGCCGCCGCTCCATGGTGTCAGCCAGGGTTTCGATGCAGTCGCCATCAATATCATGGAGAACCGCGCGGACCAGATAGGTTCCATCCGCCTCCGGAGCATAGGCAACGGTGACATGGCCTTCGTTTTCCACGATCCTCGGCGCATCCACGGCGGCGCGGAAGATCGGCTGTCCGTCCAGACCGCTGGAGCCTTGGGCATATACGGAAACAATCACGCGGCCATAGGCCTTTCCGATGCGGGCCTGACGAGCCCGCATGTCGCGCAGGCGGATATTGATCTTCTTCTGAACGGGATAGAACTCCACCTGATGCGAAGCGGGGCCACGGAAGGCGGCTTGCTCCATCGTCTCCGCCTGGAGGCTGTCCATGTTCACGCGCAGGGATTTGGAGAACCACTCCGCATGTTTGTCGTCCATCACGCGAAGGGAAAGGTCGGACAGCCGCATCATGGAAGGTTCGCCGGGCACGATCAGCCGGCGGCTTTCCCGTGGCTTGAGGCAGAGCGTCTCGACCTGTTCCTGCCGCGTGCCGTTGTCCTGAAGCAGAATCGCCTTACCCAGAAAGAGATCGGACGTGGTATTGCGGATCGTGGCATAGAGATCGATGCGCCCCGTATCGGCGGACGCCGCATAGCCCCACTGCACAGCCGGCGCATCGGGCGTGATGGCGCATGGGATCATGTTGTTCCAGTCCGTGAAGCCGCCGCCGGTCAGGGAAGCGTTCTCGGCTGGATAACAGAGATTTCGGCCGACATTCAGTCCAAACGGCCGGCCAGGCTGGATGCCCACGGACGCCAGGGGAATGGCGATTTCCATGCCGAATCCGCCGTCCCGGCTGCCGGATTTGAATTGAACGCCTTCGCAGGTCCAGGCCTTGTCTTCCTGGCGGGTCGGCGGAATCTCCTTCTGGTCGTAGATCACGCCCGTGCAGTTGACGATCAGGTGATAGCCCACCGACGGCGATTCTTCCGTCGCGTCGGGATGGATGATGAGTTCGAGCGATTCATCCTCCCAGACGGGGCCGTCGTGCTCGGTGATGGTGCACTTGGTGCCGTGGGGTCGTCCGGCGGTGAAGCGGGCGCAGACGAAAAGCGTCCGATCATCCGCCGCGATGCGCAGATCGGTTTGCCGCCGGATCGACGTGTGGGTGCGAATGTCCATGAACCCACGATCCACGCCCACGGCATCGCGCCACTTGTCCTCGGACAGGCTGCCGTCGATGAGGATCGGGTCGTGGAGCTGGGGGATGTGGAATCGAGCGGGCGCGGGGGCGCGTACTTCCTCGGAGTCCGCGGGCTGGATCGAGACCCGATCCAGGATGACGTTCCTCGCTTCCAGTTCGATGCGAAAGAACGGCCTCCAGACCTTGACCATCGCGGAGCAACGACTCCACTTCGCCGAGGGCGAGGCTTCAACAACCTCGGCGGTGGCCATCACGTCATCGGCTTTCAAAGCAGTAAGGTTCTCGTACTGGCGCAGCCGCGCGACGACTTTTCCATGTTCGCCCTTGGCCCAGAAGGAAAGGATGATGTTGCGTCCATCCAAGGGGACGTCCGCGGCGGCGGACTCGGTGAAGATTTTCCCATCGAGATAGATCGCGGTACGACCGAAAGCGTCAATCTCATCCGCGGGATTGACGACCCGTCGAAGCGTGCCTGTTTCGCCGGGCCGGCCCTCCGTTCGCCAACCTTTGGGAAACAGGTTGCCCGCCAGGTCCCAGCCCGGAATCGAAGCCTGATCGGTTGTCCATTCCTCGAAATCGCCGTGCGGGACTTGACCCAGTTCTCCCCCTTGCGCCGTTCCCCAGCACAGGAACAGGGCCACGATGACATGGACGAAGCGACAGCGGACGACTTGATTCGTGCTCACAGGGAAACCCTTGACTGTAGTTTCATTCGACAGCACAGCGCCGGTACGGTCAGGACATGCCGTTCATGACATTCGCGATGGCGAAAGGGCATTTGCCTCAGTCATAAAACCTTGGATTGCCGCCCGTCCAGAAATCCAGTGACGGCTGCGGCCTGGACGTGTCGTTCATGACATCCGTGGGTATTTCCGTACCCACGCGGGACTGCACATGGCCATCGACATAGGCGATATTGGCGCTGTCCGAATGCAGAGCCGCAATGCGGGATACGAGCACAAACGGCGGCCTGTCCACCACGAGCGGGGTAAGACCTGGCAGACAGGTATGCCAGGCATCCGCAAAAGCCATGGCGGCGGACGTCTTCTGCACGAAGGACAATTTGTGAGGCCAGGGCATGCCCCAGCCCGACAAACCGGTCAGGACGATATTGAGTCCGTACGAGATGGGCATGGCGCCGTCCAGCGTGGAGATTTTCCCCTCGTTCCACGTTCGTTCGGACAGCGGCACATGGTCCGTCGGACAGACGAACAGGCTGGTGTTGCGGGTGTAGCCGCCGATGTTCAGGTGCGAATTCAAGTATCGACCCAGCGAAGACACGCGATTTTCCGTATACCACGTGCTTCCGTTGTATGGGAAGTAGTCCTTGTTGTCCGGGAAATACATCTGCAAAGCCCAGTCGAACTGCTTGAGATGGTTTTTGCAGGTCATTGAAAAGGAGGCCTCCCTCGCCTTTTTCAACGTCGGCAGCAACAGGCCGATCAGGATGGAAATGATCGCCATCACGACCAGCAGCTCCACCAGCGTAAACGCCGCGTGGCGATGCGGACGAAGGCGTCCCGTTATCGCTTCGGCGCGATGGCTTCGTTCCCGTTCCCCGCGTGATCGTCCGGGAACAGTGCCTTCCTCGCGCAGGCCGGCCGAACCCATGGCCTCCACCGTCTGCGGCATACGCCTTGGCGTGTTCATGGATAACGTCCGCATAGCCAATTCCTTTCGTTGAAGCCCATTGTCCGTCGCCCAACGCTTGCCCTTGACGCTTCTGACATATCGGAACACCGGCCTCCACGGATGCTGATGATGCTATTATAGAAACGTTACTATGTCAATGAAAATGTGATTTTCGCCTGGGCTGCAACATTCCCGGCGCCGCATGGCGGAATGGGCAAACCGCACCGAAGACGGTGTGGCAAGGATGGTTAGGTTAGGGTGGTCAACGGGATACTGGGTATTCCGTTGACTCCCGTCACCCCCGCCTCTTGCGTTGGGGGCAGGGGCGGATGGCACAAGCGGATGAGTTCCCAAGCCGTCAGCGGTTTTGGTGACGCTTCGGACGGTGGCGGTGGCGTCTGATCCGCCTGCGGTGAGCCTTCATGCAGGTCCAATGCAGCCAGTAAAAGGTCAAGTCAGCGATGAAAGCGGTGATGATGCCATGAAAATGCCCCGTTTTCGCGCCGATTCACGCACCGGCGACGTCTAAAACGTAACAATTGACCCAAGAAAAGATCAAGGGGAAAAGCT
>JADLAP010000085.1 GCA_020848195.1 Phycisphaeraceae bacterium | reverse complement strand
GAGCCGCGCACGCTGTACGCGGGACTTGCTGCATCCACGGAGGTCACCCAATACCCGCTTACTGCGTGCGCGGCTCCTGCGCAGGCGATCCCCCCCGGGAGAATTGGCAGACCCGACTCGTTCCGCGTGTTCCGGGGGGTTGCTTTTCAGGCGTGAGCCATTTATAACAGGCGATTCGCGGGGCCGTAGCTCAATTGGGAGAGCGCTGCGTTCGCAATGCAGAGGTTGAGGGTTCGATCCCCTTCGGCTCCACTTGCCAGGTACACGGTGAGTTTCACCAATCCATAACGCGCCAGCGCAAGCTGGCGCGGTGTTGTATTGGGCAAAAGAGCCTTGTGCCACAACGAATCCATGCGACCCGGATTAGACATTTGCGATGTCAACATGAATCGGCCAGCCAAGACAAGCAGTGCCGCTTCTTCTATGGTTTGAACTCGGGTATCGCCCGAACCATGAACTCATCGAACAAAGGTACTGAAAACGCCAAGTCGCCATGCGCGGGACTGTAGATCATCCCTTTCTTCATGAGCTTGGCTCGCACAGGCCCTATGCTAGTGACCTTCACGCCTAATGCATCCGCAACGTCACTCGTTCGTTGAGCGCCTGTCCCAAGCTTGGCCATGGCGCGTAAGAAATGTTTCTCGCTGGGTGTCAGGCGGTCAAAACGAACCCGGAAGAAGTTCTGATCCAACCGCGAGAGGACCGTCGCGGTGGCATTTTTGACGACTTCAAAGGTGATCGAGTTGGTAGGAGCCTGATTCCATGCCTGATAACCCCATTCCTGCAGGAAATAGGGATATCCTTTGGTCAGTTGAAATATTTCCTTCAACGCTCGATGGTCAAAAGCAACTCCGGCAGCTTGGGCTGGCTCCCGCAAGGCTTTCGCGCTGTCTTCTTCCGACAGCGCGCCGACAACCGGGAAACCGAAGAGCCGCTCGGCATATGACTTCGATTCCCCTGCCAAGCCTGGAAGAATGGGCAAGCCTGCGCCCAAGAGAACCAATGGAAGCTGGCGTTGCTGCACTTTGTGCATCGCCATGATCAGCGCCCCGAGTTCTCTCTGGTTGAAATATTGAATCTCGTCAATCAGCACAACCACCGCACACGTTCTCTCTTCGGCGGCTTCGGCGACGGCAACGAAGAGATTGGACAGATCAATTTCCAAATCCCCGCTGTCTGCCGATCCTTGCTCGGGATCGACATCAAGCCCGATGGTGACGTCCTGATAGGTCAGCTTGAGACCTCCCAGAAAACTCCGCAGCACACGGAGCCCGCGTTTCACCTTATCCCCCGCACCGGTGACTCGATCCAACTCATAGAGAAGGCTTCGGAGATATGGAGCCAAGAGCGGCCCAAGTGGTTTGTCTTCGTACGCTTCGATCATGATGGTACGGAAGTTAGTCGCGGCGGCTTGCCGCTCGATTTCGTTGAGCAATACCGTCTTGCCCACCCCGCGCAATCCGGTGAGCATCAAACTTTTTTCGGGACGCCGCGCTTTAATCCGGCCCAGTAGAACACGCGCTTGTTCAAGAATGGGGTCACGTCCAACCAATTCAGGTGGTGGTGAGCCAGCACCCGGCGAATATGGGTTCTTGATTGGATCCATTTCTATTAATTTATACTCAATTATTGTTATAATCAAGTATAAGTAGCTAAACTGTGTATAAATTGCCTTATGGATTTGTCCCAATTGCTGATCTGGTTAGGCTTTACCAATAACCACAGTCCGAGCGAATGGTGACCTGCCACAAAATCACATATCAGCCTGAATAAGAGCCATGATGACTGGTTCCTGCGACCGTCTGGCCCAATTTCCCCTTGGCGGCGTTAGTTAACTCGTCATAATCCGTGCTTTCCCTCGGAGTTGTTCCATGACCACGCCGCGTACGACGTCCACGCGCAAGGTTCAGGCTGTGATCCACGTTTCCCCGTCGGGCGATGATGGCAATCCCGGCACGGCCGACGCGCCATTCCTGACGCTGCCGCGCGCCCGGCAGGCGGTGCGCGCGATCAACGCCGACATGACCGGCGACATCGTGGTGCAACTGCGGGGCGGGCGCTATCTGCTGGACAAACCCTTCGTGCTGGAGCCGCCGGATTCCGGTTCCAACGGTTTCGCCGTGGTCTACGCTTCCGCGCCGGGCGAGCGGGCCATTTTCGACGGCGGGCTGCGCATCACCGGCTGGCGGAAGGGCGAACACGGAACGTGGGAAGCGCCGGTCGATCTGGAGGAGCTGCGGCAACTGTACATCAACGGCCGGCGGGTCATCCGGAGCATGATGTTCGGCCAGCTTCTGGGCCATCTGGAACTGCTGGAAAACGGCAGCGGCTACCGCACGACCAGTGAGATCGCTTCATGGATGGTGGGCGCCAAGGGCGTGGAGTTCGTCTACCGCTGGACGTGGAATCACACGCGTCTGCGGGTGGATGAGGTTCGCAACATGGGTTCCCACTATGAGATCATCATGAAGCAGCCGGAGTTTTTCCTGGCCCGGAACAAGGAGGGGACGCAGGTTCTCGATCCGCTGTTCATGGAGAATTTCCCGCCGTTTCCGCCGGCGATGCAGCTCAACGGCGTCTGGTACTTCGATCCGGCGAAGAAGGTGGTGTCCTATTTCCCGGAAGTGGACGAGGACATGACGCAATGCGAAGTGGTGGCGCCGCGGCTGGAGAAGCTGCTGGAGCTGCGTGGCCAGCCGGTGGATCCGGTGCACGACATCCACTTCGAGAACGTGGGCTTCGAGCACGCCACGTGGCTGGAGCCGAGCCGCACGGGCATGGTGGAAGTGCAGGCGAACATGCGGCTGACCGCCGAGACGAAGTTGCACGTAAGGCCCAACGCGCCGACGCGGGGCAAGGTTTTCCTTTCCGCGCGGACGCACGAATGCGTCAAATCGCCGGCCAACGTGGTCTGCCATGCCGGGCATCGCGTGAGCTTTGACGGCTGCCATTTCGCACGCCTCGGCGGCGCGGGACTCGACATCGAACGCGGATCCAACGGCGTCCGCGTCTCACGCTGCGAGTTCGCCGACATCTCCGGCTCCGGCATCCAGGTCGCCGACGTGCAGCAGGACGATCATCATCCCGACGACCCGTGCCTCGGCGTGCAGGACGTGGAAATCTCCGGCTGCAATGTGCATCACGCGGCGGCGGAATTTCACGGCGGCGTGGGCGTGTTCGTCGGCTACGCCAGGAATGTCCGCATCGTGGACAATGAAATCCACCATCTGCCGTACTCCGGCATTTCCGTCGGCTGGGGCTGGGGGGAACTGGATCCCCGGGAGAAATCCCACTTTGGGACCACGCCCGGCGGCGTGCGTTTCACCGAGCCGGCCTGGTCCGGGGGCCACGCGATCGAACGCAATCACATCCACGACGTCGTGCGGGAAATGGACGACGGCGGCGCGATCTACACCCTCGGACGCATGCCGGCAAGCCGCATCTGCGACAACGTGATCGAGGACAGCCGCGGCTGGTCGGGAGGCATCTACCTCGACGCCGGCAGCGAAGGCATCACGGTCGAACGCAATGCCCTCTCCCGGGTGATTTCTCCGGTCGTGGTCGCCACCGATTGTCTCCTGCACTGCCAGGTCAGGAACAACACGAATCAACCGCCTGCGCTCGCGTTTGAAGCGCCGTGACGCTCTGGCCGGGCGGCGGCATCCGTGATGTTTGGGTATCCTTGGCAGCCACCTCGGAACACCCACCACGGATCAACACGCCATGGCCAGACGTTCAGCAACCACCACGGTTCATTTGATGCAATCCTTCCACTACGACGTGGCGTATCAGCGCACGTTCAAGGGCTATCTGCCGCTGTCGCTGAACATCATCAGGGAAGGCCTGAAGCTGCTTCGCAAGCATCGGGACTTCACGTTCAACATCGAGCAGGTGGTGTTGCTGCGGGAGTACTGGAAGAAGCATCCGGAGGATCGCGCCGCGCTGCGGAAGCACGCGAAGGAAGGCCGGCTGGTGATCGCGCCGGGGATGTTCACGATGCCGGACACGAACATTCCCAGCGGCGAATCGTTCATCCGCAACGCGCTGATCGGTCGCGGGTGGTTGGCGGAAAATCTCGGCATCGAACCGGAATGCTGCTGGATGGCGGACATCTTCGGCCACGCGCCGCAGTCGCCGCAACTGGCCAACACCTGCGGCTACCGCATGTTCATGTTTGAACGCGGCAAGTCCGGCACATGGGACGCCACATTCTTCTGGAAAGGACTCGACGGCAGCACCATCCCGACGCAATGGGAAGTCGACAGCTACTGCGGCATGCAGATGACGCTGGGTTTTCCAGGCCGGCCGTTCGACTGGCTCGTCCAACGGACACGTGAACAAACCATCGGCATGCTCCAGAAGCACAGCCCCGACGCCGGCTTGGTGATGACCAAACTCGGCGGCGACTTCCGCCTGCCCGAGCCGAAAGACATTGACTTCTTCCGCGCGTGGAACCGCAAGGTGCGCGACATCCAGTTCGTCTACTCCACGCCGACGAACTACCTCGATGCGCTGCTGGCGCGCAAGACAAAACTCAAAACACTCTCGGAGGACATGAATCCGCTGTGCGAGGGCTGCTTCTCGATGCGGATTCGCATCAAGCAGAAAAACCGGAAGCTGGAGGAAACGGCGGCGACGCTGGAGATGCTCGAATGCCTGACCGGCAAGCCGCACCGCGCGTCGGAAATGCTATGGGAAGTGCTGTCGTTCAACGCGTTCCACGACATTATCTGCGGCTCGCTGGTGAAAGAGGCGGCGGTGGAAG
>JADLAP010000084.1 GCA_020848195.1 Phycisphaeraceae bacterium | reverse complement strand
GATGCTGGCGGAAATCCTCAGCAACCCCGCCCTGCTGCCGGACGCCAAGGCGTCGCTGCAACGCGCCATGCGCGGATAGACAAGACAACAAAACATCTTCAGATCATCCCATTGCTCAGTCTCAACCTGTGGATTGAACCGTCCCTGGCCTCGCATAGAATCGTGAAGGTAATCCACCGATGAACAAAGCCCTCCTCGACAGCGTGCTGCAACTAAGGCCATCCGAGCGGGCTGAACTTCTGGATGTCATTTACGACAGCCTCGACACCCCGGACCCGGCCATTGATCAGGCGTGGGCCGACGAAGCGGAACATCGCCTGGATGCTCGAAAGTCGGGCAAGACTCAACCCATTCCCGCCGAAGATGTGCTTGGCAAACGACCATGAACGTCGTCTTCGACCCTCTGGCAAAACTCGAGTTCGACGATGCTTTCGCCTACTACGAAAGACAGCAGGCCGGCTTGAGCGAACGGTTCCGGCTGGCCGTGTGGACAGCCATCGGGATCATCGAGCGGCATCCCCACCTCGGCCGCGAAATCAGGCCGGGTATCCGCAAGCTGGTGGTCAACCGATTTCCGTACAAGGTGATTTACTCCGTCACCGCGACGGATCTGTACGTCATTGCTTTGGCGCATGGTCATCGTCGGCCGGACTACTGGGTTGACCGGACCTAGACGCCGACATGGTCAATGCCTTCACCGACAACGTTCGTCACAATGAACAGCGTGGTTTGACGCAGCGGGAATGCTGGAGTCACAGACTCCGGCTCTGACATACAGGTGAGATCGTCATCAACGAAGACGTGAATCCGAGCCGGACTCTGCGAGTCCGGCATTCTTCGCCGCCACGCGCCGCCTCGTTACAATTCCGGCATGAAGGACGTCGCCACGCGCATCGACGAGCTTCGCCTTGAGATTCAGCGGCATAATCGGCTGTACTACGTCGAGGCGAAGCCCGAAATCACCGACCAGCAGTACGACCTGTTGCTCAAGGAACTGGAGCAACTGGAATCGCAGCGGCCGGACCTGGTGACGGCGGATTCGCCGACGCAGCGGGTGGGCGGCGAGCCGATCGACGACTTCGTCACCGTGCCGCACGCCTTGCCGATGCTGAGCATCGACAACACCTACAGCCGGGAGGAACTGGCGGCGTGGCATCAACGGGCGGTCAAAATCCTGGACCTTGAGCCTGGTGTGGGCGGCGGCCTGTTTGATGCGCCGGCGCTGACGTTCATCGTGGAGCCGAAGGTCGATGGCGTGGCGGTGAGTTTGCGGTATGAGCAGGGTCTTCTGGTTCGCGCGGTCAGCCGGGGCGACGGCAAGGCCGGGGACGACATCACCGCCAATGTCCGCACGATCACCGCCGTTCCCCTGCGACTGGCGGGCCAGCCGCCGCGGGTGCTGGAAGTCCGCGGTGAAATCTACATGCCCAACGAGGAATTTCTCCGCATCAACGAGCAGCGTGAAGCGGAAGAGCTGGAGCGGTTCGCCAATCCTCGCAACGCCACAGCCGGGACGCTCAAGCAGAAGAATCCGAAGGAAGTCGCCAGGCGCAAGCTGCGTTTCTATGCGCACGGCCGGGGCGAGATCGAGCCGGATGGTTACGCCAGCCACGAAGCGTTTCTTCTGGCCATCGCCGGCTTCGGTCTGCCCACCAATCCCTGCACGAAGCGTTGTGAATCGTTTGACGCCGTATGGCAGACGATTGAGCAGTTCGCGCGGACACGTCCCACGCTGCCCTACAACACGGACGGCATGGTGGTGAAAGTGGACCGCAGGGACCAGCAGAAAACGCTGGGCACGACGACGAAAAGTCCGCGCTGGTGCATTGCGTACAAGTATGCCGCGGAGCAGGCGACGACGACGCTGAAGGCGGTGACATGGCAGGTGGGCAAAGGCGGCAAGCTGACGCCGGTGGCGGAGCTGGAGCCGGTGTTTCTGGCGGGCACGACGGTGAAACGCGCCAGTCTGCACAACATGGACGAAATATCCCGCAAGGACATCCGCGTCACGGACCATGTGGTGATCGAGAAGGCGGGCGAGATCATTCCGCAGGTGGTGGACGTGGCGCTGAGCGAGCGGCCGGCGGATGCGAAGCCGATCGAAGCGCCGACGACGTGTCCAAGCTGCGGCGGTCCGGTGGGACGGGAGGAGGACGAATCCGCGATTCGCTGCGGAAATCCGCAGTGTCCAGCCCAGTTGCGCGAGCGGTTGATCTGGTTCGCCGGTCGGGACCAGATGGACATCGACGGCCTGGGCGACAAGGCGGTGCACCAACTGGCGGACGCGGGGCTGCTGACGGGCTTCGCCGACATCTACCGCCTGAAGGACCGGCGCGAGGCGATTCTGGGCCTGGAACGGTTCGGCGAAACGAAGCTGGACAATCTGATCGCGGGCGTGGAAGCGTCGAAACATCGCGGGCTGGAGCGCGTGCTGGCGGGCCTGGGCATCCGTCACGTGGGCGGCAAGGCGGCGGCAACGCTGGCGCGACAATTCCGCACGATCGACGGGCTGCTGTCGGCGGACGTAACGTCCTTGCAGAACTTCGAGCTTGACGGCAACCCCTCCGGCATCGGGCCGCAGATCGCCCAATCGTTGCATGCGTTTCTGCACAGCGAAGCGGGGCAACAGGTGATCGCCGGTCTGCGCGATGCCGGCGTGTCGATGGAAACCAGACTGCCTCCGAGCCGCGCCGCCGCGGATGCCACAGGTCCGCTGGCGGGCAAAATCGCGGTAATCACCGGCACATTCGCCCAATTTGACCGCCAGGGATTGACGCGGAAACTCGAACAACTGGGCGCCAAGGTCACGTCCAGCGTGTCGAAGAAAACCAGTCTCGTGGTCGCGGGCGAAGCGGCGGGCAGCAAGCTGGACAAAGCCAGGGAACTGGGCATCGAGGTCTGGGACGAGGCCCGTTTGACGCGGGAATTGTCGCGGATGTCTCCCTGACGCGGACGTCATGTCGAGCACCATGTTCCCTGAATCTTGAACAAAATCGTTCGTACAAAATGCGTGCGGTTGTTATCATGCTTGCCTTCACGCAACCCGGCGTGGTTCAGACCCCCCGGGCCTGCGGCCACAACCAGCTTCACATACCGAGGCACACGCAACGCACGGGAATCCCCATGTCGAAATCCATGAGCGGCGGAACAAAGTGGGCGAGCTTGTTCGTGTTGGCATTGACGCTGGGCTGGGTGGTCCAACCCGCGCGGGCCGGCTGGGTCGAAGACACGCCCCATGGAACCATCATCCATGTGACCTCGTGGCAGTTGCCGGACCCAGCCCAAACTGACCCGGCAAACATGGCGACGCTCAAGGCGATGCATCATTTCATCAAGACTTTTCCCGATCTGTTCGCCAGAAAGTACAAGGCCCGATACGAAGCCCAACCGGAAAAGTATGGCCGGCACAACTGGAACCATGTCGAGATCAGACTCGAACAGTACAGCGGCATCACCGTGGAGAACGTGGAGACCGACCTGCTGGCCATCGCCGGCGACATGGCGCCTGACATCCTCTACGTCAACTTCCGCAAGAGCGAAAACTACATTTCCAACGGCTTCCTTTACCCGCTGGACCTGCCGGAAGACGGCTACGTCTCGGCGATGACCAAGGAGGAACTGGACCAGCGTGTGTACCCCACCATCTGGCCCGTGATCCATCGCAAGGGGCCTGACGGCCGGAAGCATGTCTGGTCGATGCCGTACGACGGCGCGCTGGGCAAGGTGCTGCTGTACCGCAAAGACCTGTTTGATGCGAAAGGCATTGCCTACCCGGACAAGAACTGGACCTGGGAAGACCTGTTCGAGGCGTGCAGGAAGATCACCGAACCGGATAAAGGCATTTACGGGATCATGGGTGGCCGGGGCTCCACGGAGTCGTGGTTCTGGTGCACCTATCTGTGGTCCATGGGCGGCGACGTCATGCTGTACGACGAAGCCGCCGACAAGTGGAGGCTGACGTTCGACTCGCGTGCCGCGGCGGTGGCGCTGGAATACTACACCCGGCTTTCGGCCGAGAAATGGACGGACGCGAACGGCAAGATCGTCCGCGGCTACAGCTCCAAGGACGTCTCGACCAACAGTTGGGTCAAGTGGGAGCGCGGCGAGGTCGGCATCCTGATCTCGTACATTGATGAAAGAATCTTCGCCGCGATCAATCCGGACGTCACGGGCATGGCGCCGATCCCGCTGGGCTATCCCGACGAAAACGGCGTGCGCCATCGCGGCGGAGAACTGAACAGCCGGATGATGGGTCTGTACGCGAAAATCAAGCATCCGGCGATCCGCGACGCGGCGTGGGAATACATCATCAACTACGACAGCGACGCGTCGCTGGCCATCAAGACGAAGGCCATGGTTGAAGGAGGCCTGGGCCGGTTTCTCAGTCCGCGTCACCTGCGCCGCTACGGCTACAGCGAAATCGAGCGGCTGAGTCCCAAGGGCTGGGCGGACACGTTCGACATCGCCATTGAGACCGGCAAGCCGGAGCCGTACGGTCGCAACAGCAACTTCGCCTACGAACAGATGACCCTGCCGATCGAGAAGGCCGACCAACTGGCCCGCAAGGATCAACTGCCGGAGGACTACGAAGCGCGGGTGGAAGTGATGCGGCAACTGCTGCGGGAACAGGTCGCCAAGGCCAACGAGAAGATGCTGGGCATCGTCACGCCGCGGCAGCTCGCTCTCCGGCGGGTGGCGGCCGTGACGCTGCTCGTCGTCATCGTCGGTGTGTTTTTCACGGTCTTCCGCAAGATCGTGCATGCCTTCACGCCAGAGCACGTGCGGGGGCAGGGACGGGGATCGTGGCAGTTCCGCCGGTATGCCCTGGCGTACTTTCTGCTGATTCCCGCGCTGGTCACGATCCTGCTGTGGCATTACCTGCCACTGATGCGCGGCTCGGTGATGGCGTTCATGGACTACCAGATTCTCCGCCAATCGACGTGGATCTGGCTGGACAACTTCGGCGAGGTGATGTGGGAAGGAGAATGGTGGAGCGCGATCTACAATTCGCTGCGCTATTCCTTCCTGGTGATTTTCCTGACCTTCCTGCCGCCGATCATCCTGGCGATCCTGCTGCAGGAAGTGCCGCGGGCGACGCTGCTGTACCGCACGATCTACTACCTGCCGGCCGTGGTGACGGGCCTGGTCACGATCGTGCTGTGGAAGCAGTTCTACGACCCGTCACAGACCGGCGTGCTCAACCGCATCCTGCTGCACACGCCGGCGATCGTCTACCTGCTGGGAGGACTGGCCTTCGGCGGCGTGGCGGCCAACTTCGGCTTCCGGCTGATCTACCACGAGGCCCGCTGGCAGGGCCTGACGGCGATTGCCGCCGGTTTCCTGCTGTTCTTCGCCTTCGCGTGGCTGGCGTCGCCGATCATCTTCGTATCCAACTCGGAAGGCTGGCTACCGACGCTGCGGGACTCCAACATCCTCAAGCTGCTCTTCGTGGACCGCCTGCCGGAGCCTTACGCATGGCTGAGCGACCGTGAGACGGCGATGATTGCCTGCGTGATTCCCATGGTCTGGGCCGGCATGGGGCCGGGGTGTCTGATCTACCTTGCCGCGCTCAAGGGCATCTCCGACGACTTCTACGAAGCGGCGGACATCGACGGCGCGACCTTCACGGACAAGATCCTCTTCGTCGTCTTCCCCATCCTCAAGCCGCTGATCATCATCAACTTCGTCGGCGTGTTCATCGGCTCGTGGCAGGGATCGAGCGCGAACGTCCTGGCCATGACCGGCGGCGGCGCGGACACCGTCGTGGCGGACCTGTACATCTGGTACAAGGCGTTCACCTATCTCAAGATGGGGCCCGCCACCGCCGCGGCGTGGATGCTCGCCGTCATGCTCATCGGCTTCACCGTCTATCAGCTTCGCATCCTCTCCCGACTTGAATTCCGCACCACCGGCGAAAAGAAAAAGTAGAACCCGACGTCCGCCCTCCCGGCCGCGACGCCCTGGTTACGGAGCCTTCAGACCCCATGCCCATCATCTCCTCCATCGGACGCAAACAGGTCAAGGCGAGGTTCCTCCTCGCCTCCATCTACGCGCTGCTGACCCTCGGCTCGCTGACCATGCTGTATCCGTTCATCCTCATGCTCGCCGGCACCACCAAGACCGGCGTCGATATGAACGATCAGAATCTGATCCCGCAATTCCTCATCGACGACACGGCGCTCTACCGCAAGCATATCGAGGCCCTGTTCAACGAACGCGTGGACGCCCTGAAAATCGCCTACAACGTCGATGCCGGCGTTGAGGCTCTCAATCCTCCCGCCGAAGTCAACGAAGCCCTCGTCGAACAGTGGTTCGACTTCCTCGACCAGGCCGACCTGCCTCTTTACACCTGGAGCCTGGGCCATCTCTGCGTGCAGCTTTCCCGCAACAGCTTCCCTTACGAACGGCGACTGTTCTGCCGGCAGCTCTCGGACGAATTTCACGGCTCGATCGAGGAAATGAACCAGAAACTCGAAACCACCTTCTACAACTGGACCGCCTTCGACCTGCTTCCGGACCAGTTCGTCATCCGGCAGGAAACCGTGCCTGCCTCCGTGTTCTACACCCGCTATGAGCAGTTCAAGAGGGACCAGCCTCTGGCGTACCGCAACTACTTCAGCATCGAGGGCTTCTACAAGGTTCTCTATCTCAAGAGCCAGTACACCCGCGACATCGGCGAATACAACAAGAGCCACGGCACGAACTACGCCAACTACACCGACATTCACCTGCCTCGCCGCTATCCCGCCGACGCGCCGGAGAAGGTGCGCAGCGACTGGGAGGATTTCGTCCGCAATTCCCTGAACCTGTTCTGGATCCGCCTGGACAACGCCGCGCTGCCGCACTACCAACGCTTCCTGCGGTCCAAGTACAACGACATCGCCACGCTCAACACGCGCTACGCCGCCCGCTATGCCTCGTTCGACCAGATTCCGCTGGTCAGCGAACCGACCGCGGGCGGCCTGATCCTCAGCGACTGGTCGACCTTCATCACCGGCTGGAAGGACCCCGACACCAAGGAATTCATCATCGCGCCGAAGGAATCGCTGATCGTGTACAGCGTGGACTTTCTCTTCCGCGATCATCTGATGGCGAAATTCGGCTCGCTGGACAAAATCAACGCCGCCCTCGGAACCGGGTACAAGGATCTGCTGGACATCCAACTGCCCCAGCAGCAGGCGCATTACACGCTGTTCCTGCACATGCGCGGCTTCCTGAAGTGGGAATTCATCCGACGGAACTTCATCTCCGTCTCTGACTACATCCTGCTCCACGGCCGAGGCATCTTCAACACCGCGGCCTACTGCTTCCTCGCGGTACTCTCCGCCCTGATCGTCAATCCCCTGGCGGCGTACGCGCTCAGCCGCTATCAGATTCCCTCCGCCTACAAGGTGCTGCTGTTCCTCATGCTCACCATGGCCTTTCCCCCCATGGTCACGCAGATCCCCAACTTCCTGCTGCTGCGCGAACTGAATCTGCTCAACACCTTCTGGGCCTTGATCCTGCCGAGCCTGGCCAACGGGTACAGCATCTTCCTGCTCAAGGGCTTCTTCGACAGCCTGCCGCGGGAGCTGTACGAAAGCGCCAGCCTCGACGGAGCCGGCGAATGGACCATGTTCTGGCAACTGACCATGAACCTGTCCAAGCCGATCCTCGCCGTCATCGCGCTCAGCGCCTTCACCGGCGCGTATGCGAACTTCATGTTCGCCCTGCTGATCTGCCAGGACCGCGACATGTGGACCCTGATGGTCTGGCTGTATCAGCTTCAGCGCACCAGCGGCCCGGGCGTGATCTACGCCTCGCTGGTCATGGCGGCGGTCCCGACCTTCCTCGTCTTCGCATTCTGCCAGAACATCATCATGCGCGGCATCGTGGTGCCGGTGGAGAAATAACCGGACGCGACAAATCGCGGCACAGCGCATCGTGACAACCGCGAGCCAACGGCCCGCGCGGACCGGCATCGCTTGAGATATCCTGACCGCGTGGACCTAGCAGGTCTCAAACTCAACCGTCCGCTACGCGCCGCAATGCTGGCGACGGCGGTTTTTCTGCTCGTCAACGCCTGCTTTTCGCCGCGATTCGTCATGTGGCGGGGCCTGTCGCTGGGCATCGGCTACAAGCTCGAATTGAGCCGCGCCGCCGAAACGCTGCGACTGATCGACGACCCGTTTCACTATCGGCCCGGCCCCGACAACCTCCCCATCCGCTGGCGATTGCTCATGCCGCTGGTCTGGCATGCCCTGTCGCTGCCGAAGGGGTTGTTCCTCGCCATGCCCCACCTCGGCGGCCTGCTCGCCTGCTTCCTCGTCGCCGCCATCCTGCTTCGCCGCACGGGTCGCGCGGGACTGACCTTCGCCGCCACCGTCTGTTTCGCCGCCAACGACTGGTTCATGGTCTCCATGGGCTGGCTGACTTATTTCGATTCGTGGACCATGCTCGCGCTCGTGCTGATCGCACTGCGACGGTCGCGCGTGGAGCTGGCGCTGACGTGTCTGCTGACGCCGTGGATTGATGAACGTTTTCTGCTGTTTTTACCGCTGGCGCTGCTGCTGAGGTCATCCTGCGACGACACGATGGACGTCCGGGCGATCTGGCGGAGTCTGGCGCGGGACGCCGCGATCGCAGGCGCGGCAATCGCGGTCTATGGCGTTTTGAGGCTGCTGCTGATGCGCCACGGCATGGCCGGCGCAGGCGCGACATATGGCCAAGTGCTGCGAAACAATCTGATCGCGCATCCCCTGAGCCAGCGCTGGCCGGGCGTCTGGTACAGCCTGCGCGCCGCGTGGGCGTTTCCCCTGCTCCTGCTGGCGCGGACGTGGTCGTGTCGTCCATGCTGGATGTTCTGGCTCATGCTGACGCTGATCGCGCTGGGCGTGGCGATGGGCCTGACCACCGCAGGGGACATATCCCGCACGATCTCGCTGCTGGCCCTGACCGTCCCGGTCGCGGTGCTGCAACTGCGCCGGCCGGATGCAAAGTACGTGCGGTGGAGCCTGGCTGCCATTCTCGCCGCCCAGCTCGCGCTACCCGCCTGTCATTATGTCGCGTCGTTTCAAATCCCCGTCCGCACGCTGGCGCACGAAATCAGCCAGTGGCGTCGCTCGTCCACGCAGGATGAAGTGAACTATTTCATGCGTCAGGGTCTGAGCCTCGGCGACGCCGGCCGGTGGGAACAGGCGGAACAGGCGTTCGCCATGGCGCTGCGCCTGAACCCCCGCCACGCCCCGGCCTGGCTGCATGTGGGCCGCATCGCCCAGCGCCAGGGCCGGCTGCCCCAGGCACTGACGCGACTGAATAAAGCCGTGGAACTGGCCCCCGATCAGCCGGACGTCTGGTACGCGCGGGCCGGCGCGCGCTTCGCCCTCGGCGACAGGCCAGGCACAATCGACGATCTGCAACACGCCCTTGCGGTCGCCCCGCACCAATGGCCCGACCGCGCCGCGTGCGAATCCGCATTACACAAGCTGACTCGTGAACCTGACGCAGCACCCGCCACCGCGCCTTCACAGACGTTGCCGTCGCTGACCTTGCCGCCCGCAAATCTCGATTGATTGACGCGCAACGGCGTCCGTCACAGCCGCATCATCTTCGGTGCGGTCTTCCTCGGGGGCGAAGATCATGCCTGGTTTCGTTATCCGCTTACGCCTTCATCGGCGGCTCGTCCGGCACGGCCCTGGTCTGCGCTTCGCGGTACTCGTCCAACGCCTTCTGCAACGCAGGATCGGACATCGCCAGCATCTGCACGGCGAACAACGCGGCATTGACCGCGCCGTGACTGCCGACGGCAAACGTCGCCACCGGCACGCCACGCGGCATCTGCACCGTGGAGAGCAGCGCGTCCAGCCCGCCCATCAGCTTGCCTTCCAGCGGCACGCCAAGCACGGGCAAACCCGTCAGGGCCGCCATCACGCCCGCCAGATGCGCCGCCATCCCCGCCGCCGCGATGACGATCCGCAACCCCCGCTGACGGGCGCTCGCGGCAAACTCCTGACACCGCGCCGGCGTCCGGTGCGCCGACATGACCTTGACCTCATGACAGATTCCGAACTGATCGAGAATCTCCGAAGCCTTCAGCATGACCTCGGCATCGTTCGGGCTGCCCATCACAATCGCGATAAGGGGTTTGGTGCTGGCAATCATGCGGGAATTGTAGCGGGTTTTCCGCTCTGTCAAACCTCATAACCCCGATGTCGCCGGTTGAATCCAGCCCCCGCTAACCGGCCCGCAAACCAGGGCAAACGCATGTGGCTTTTGCCCCTCTCCCTTTCAGGGAGAGGATGGGT
>JADLAP010000083.1 GCA_020848195.1 Phycisphaeraceae bacterium | reverse complement strand
GCTGAAACGTTCCGACCTTCATCAAGCGGCAGCCACGTTCGTGTTCGAGTTGAAGATGGTGGAGAAATTGGCGCTAACCTCTTGCCTGTGATCCGCATAAAAGCCACTCAAGCGCTTCCACTTCAATACTGCAAGTATGGCATTCAAAGCGTTAAGGTCGGCGATCTGAATGTTTTCGGCATAGATGTTTTCCCCTTCCTCGTCACTCATCGGGATGAGCTGACCCAACTGCTCATAGTTTCCTGGCGTTCCGGCCGTCACCCTGCAGGCCCCAAGCAATTGCTCCCCGTCCTCGGCACGAATGACGCCAACGCCCACGTCGATGAAGGTGCGCTTGCCCGTTTCCAGGGCACCGATGATCAGTCGGCGAGCCGCGCCGCGGTCGACACAGACGAAGACATAATCGAAACTCAGCAGTTCATCCACATTTTGCGCGGTGATGTTGTACGGGTGCTCGAAGATGCCTCGCTTCATGCGTGAATAATGCTGACTGTAGTACTCAACCTTCTTGATTGATTGTGAATCCGCTGGCCACGTGTCGATTCCAGCAGCGCCCGGCGAGCGAAATGCGTTGTGTTGATGGAATCGATCGCCATCGAACAAATGGATCTCGGCGACGGGCACCTTGCACACTTGATCGAAGATGTAGGCGCCCGTACCGCCGAGGCCAACGATCGCAATGCGCTGCCCGATGAATCGACTAACCGACGCGCCAATGCGGGCACGCGTGGAGGCAGTGTCCATGTACTCAAAAGGAGACGCCTGATCCGACACTTCGACGACTCGATAGGTACGCGCGTCATACTCGTCCTGAGAGACGGCACGCGCCTCGACGTTGATGATGTCCACGTACCGCTTCATCTTGTCGTAGTAGTTTTCGTAGCCACCAGGCGGCTGGTTCGAGAACTCATGGTGAATCTGAATGCCTGCCGCCAGTCGCTGCGGATTGGAGTTCAGTACCAGTCCCGTTATTGGCCCTCCTTCCTTCTTGTGGGGAATATCGCCAGCGAAAAAGACCTTGTGGTCTTTCGGCTTAGCTGTCTGCTGGCCACGCATTTCAAGCACCGAGACGAGCATCCCCTTTCTAACCTGCATGTGCTGGTCCACGTACCATACGTCTTCCAGCACAAGCAGATTTTCGCGGATGCTGATCGCGTAGCCTTCGTCGACCAGGCGCTGCAAGTCCGCGTTACGACTTATCAGTGTATACGACAAGGAAGCTCATCCCGTTCTTGATGTGGACAGAGGAACCACTGACCAGCGCACCTTCAGGGTTCTGGTGAGGACCATTGGAGTACGTAACCGTGTAAACGTGCAACTCACCAATCGGGCCATCGGGGTAGGCGAGTCGGACCACCTCCATGTAGCTCAGCGTCCGGGAATGAACAAATTTCTCCCGGGTGTTCACGAAGATCTTGACCTTCAAGGCCCGGGTCACAAAGCGCTCAACCTCCGCACCTTTCAGCGAAACGAACTCATCGGGTTCGATGATGCGATCCTTGCCACCTTCAACGTCGAGCCAAACATCAACGTCTTGCGGGTTATCGTCTGCCACGCGAGCAACAGCCAAACCGGAGATGCGATGCTCGCCCCACACAAACGAACGCCCGTTGATCAGGATCCGGAAGAGGCGGTCAGTCTTGAACACCAGGACACGCACAGGAGTTGAACCCTGGAGATCAACGGCTTCGGACAAGCGCAGCTCCTCGGCGTGGCCGGTCGGCAGGATCTGCACCAACTGGTAGGCGTCGCGATCTCCGTGACCGGCCAGTTCCAGAATCTGGACGCCCGTGATGATGGGGTCCTGAACCATATGTCGGGTGAACTCAGCGTTGGCTCCAGCAAGGTAGATGCTGAAGCCACTAACTTCGCCCGCATGGGCGGCCTGCGAAAGACGAGAAGGTTCGGTAGACATCTTGGATCGATCCTGGCTGCCGAGAACGGGCTTGTCCGGCTTTGTGTGAACGGACTCTAATGTCAGCACTGCTGACGTGTCAACAGGCAGCACACAAGATGAATCCATTTCGTTCGTCGAAGGCTCCGATCAGGGACGCGCGTGTCTAGCTCGAACCGTGTCTGCCGAGGCACGAATTCAGCGATCGACTCGCTTGCGAAGGCTTCACCTTGGCTGCTTGACTCGGACACTCACGCTTCCGGCAGCCCTTTGTCACGACAGGAGGTGATTGACGATGTCTCTGTGTGAGTTGTTCGCTGGCTCAGACCCGGCCTCCCACTTGGCCCAGGTGCCTTCGTTCACACCGACGTGCTTCGCGGCCCGTTTGATCGAGAGCCCACGCACTCTCCGCCACTGCCGAAGGCGTTCCCCAAGCGGCGCGTCTGCCGGACAAGCGAAGGGATCGTACCCGAGGTACGCGATGACTGCCGGCCACATCTTGTCCGGCATGCTGGTCTGATCTTTCTCCCAGTGGAGCACTGTCTCGACCGACACACCAAGCTGCTTGGCAACGTCACGTTGGTAGAGGCCAAGTCCGTGCCTCCTAGCTACGAGATGTTCACCAAGGGTCCGGGGTGCTTGCCTGACTCGCTTTTTCAATGACTTGAAGGTCAACCGGACCTCCGGTAAAAGAGCAACGCGACTATGTCCCTGCGGCTACGCGGGCGACCCATCCGGGCGCTGCGCCTGCGCGCCGGACGCCGTGACCCGCTACCGCGGCCGGATTTCGGGGCCGCTGCTGGACCGCATCGATCTGCAAGTCGAAGTGGCCCGCCAGCCCACCTCGGTGCTCGCCGACGACGCGCCGCCCTGCGAGCCCAGCGCCGCGGTCCGGGTCCGGGTACTCGCCGCACGCGAGCGCCAGATAGAGCGCGCCGGGGTCGCCAACGGCACGCTTGCGGCCCGCGAGCTCGCGCGCGACTGCGCACTCGGCGCCGCCGAGCAGCGCCTGCTGCAACGCGCCATCGACGGCCTGCAACTGTCGGCGCGCGCCTATCACCGGATCCTGCGGGTGGCACGCACGCTCGCCGACCTCGGCGGCGCCTGCCGAATCGATGCCGTGCATCTGGCCGAAGCCGTGAGCTACCGGCGGACCGCGAACTGAGTCTCGGTTCCACAATGGTTTACCGGGCGCCGGCGAGCGGCGACAATCCGGCCCTCGCGACGAAACCACGGAATGCCCATGTTCAGCCTGCGCCGCGCCCTGCCCCTGGTCCTCGCCCTGGCCGCGACCTCGAATGCCTGGGCCGATGCCAGCTACCATTCGCTGCAGGGCGGCGCCTACTTCCAGGACTGGTCCGACGCCAGCCTGATCACGGCCAGCGACAACTGGAGCGGCGTGCCTTCGGTCATCGGCTATCGCGGCGATGGCATGACCGGCGCCAGCGGCACCGATCCGCGCACGCTGCTCGGCGAAGGCACCATCACCGTCGACGTCAACGCCAACCAGAGCGATCCCAACGGCTTCGGCACCGGCGGGGTGGCCGAGTTCGCGATCAGCAATCCGGTGCTCGCGCTCGCCGGCAGCGGGACCGCGCGCGGGCCTTCGCTGCTGTTCCACCTGAACACGAGCAACCGCTACAACATCGAGGTCAACCTCAACCTGCGCGACATCGACGGCTCGGCCGACAACTCGACCCAGCAGGTGGACGTGCAGTACCGCATCGGCAACAGCGGCAGCTTCACCAGCGTTCCCGGCGGCTACGTCGCCGACGCCTCCGGCGGGCCGAGTCAGGCCAGCCTGGTCACCCCGCTCTCGCTGACCCTGCCGGCAGCGGCCGACAACCAGCCGCAGGTGCAGTTGCGCGTGCTGACCACCGATGCCGCCGGCAACGACGAGTGGATCGGCATCGACGACGTGTTCATCAGCGGCGATCCGCCGCCGCCCCCGACCCTCAGCTTCGACAGCCCCAGCGTGATCGAGGGCAACCCGCCGGGCAGCACCACGTTGACCTTCACGGCGACGCTCTCGGCGCCGGCGTCCGGGGGCGACTGCAGCTTCAGCGTCGAGCAGTTCGGCACGCCGCCGGGCACGCCGGCCACGCCGGGTGTGGATTTCATTTTCCCGTCCCCGGACCCGGACGTCACGATCCCGGACGGCCAGACCAGCGCCACCTTCGACGTGACCATCGTGCGCGACACCGACATCGAGCCCGATGAGCAGTTCGTGGTGGCCGCCTACGGCGAGCCGCAGATCTGCGACATCTTCTCGGCCGAGGGCGTCGGCACCATCCTCAACGACGACGCGCTCGCGCCGCCGGACATCAGCATCAACAGCATCAGCCTGTTCGAAGGCAGCGGCGGCGGCACCACGGTGGCGCAGTTCACCGTCTCGCTGAGCGCCCCGGCACCCGCGGGCGGCGTCAGCGTCAACTACGCGACCGCCAACGGCAGCGCCACGCTCGCCAATGGCGACTACACGGCCGCGAGCGGCACGCTCAACTTCGTCCCGGGCGACTCCAGCGAGACCTTCACGGTCAACATCGCTGCCGACAACTACTTCGAGCCCAACGAAACCATCCTCGCCAACCTCTCGGGCGCGATCGGCGGCAACATCACGACCGCTCAGGGCACGCTCACGGTCAACAACGACGATGTCCAGCCCGAGCTCAGCGTGGCCGCTGCGCTGGCCGTGGAGGGCACCGGGGCCGGCAGCACCAATCTCGGCTTCATC
>JADLAP010000082.1 GCA_020848195.1 Phycisphaeraceae bacterium | reverse complement strand
TGACGAAATCCAGCAGCGCGCCTTGCGCTTGCGGCCCCATGCCGGGTAGCGTCGGGGTTGGCGGCGGCGGCGAAGCCTGGGAATGCCCCGCATTCAGCGATGTGCGGGCCGCGAATCCCTGGGCTTGCTTCGCCGGCTTCGGGGAGGCTTTTCGGTTCACGCTGTGCATTCCGCGTCGATCAGCTTCATCAGCCGCAAACGCAGGTCCATCGTCAGCGGGCCTGTGGAGCCTTTGCCGATGATCTTCTTCTCCACCCGGCTCACCGGCAGGACGCCCCAGCTTGAATTGGTCAGAAACGCCTCGTCCGCCTCCAGCAGGTCGTTGATCGTCAGCATTCGGCGGTACGTGGGCACGCTCATCTGACCGGCCAATTGCAGGATCGCCGCCCGCGTCACGCCCGGCAGCACCGGCGCGGGAAGCGAGCCTTCGTCCTCCTCGCCCCGGGCGATCGGCGTCAGCAGCGAGCCGTCCTTGATGATGAACAGATTGCTCACCGCCCCGCCGGCCAGGTGATTGGTCACGTTCAGCCAGATCGCTTCGCCCGCACCGACGGACGCCGCCTGCCTCAGCGTGCGCAGCCGGCCCCAGTACGACAGCGTCTTGTGCCCCGCCATCGCGTCGAACGGATTGGCCCCCGCCGGCGCCATCAGCACCGTGATCCCCTGCTCGAAATACTTCGGGTCATACTCCGTCGGCGGCGTGGCGACCACGAGAATTGTCGGCGAAATCGTCTTGCTCTCCGACTTGGCGGGCTTGAGCAGCGACACTTCCCCGGCTGTCACCGTCAGGCGTACCCGCGCCTGCGCCAGACCGTTTTCCTCCAGCGTCATCAGCACCGCTTCGCCCAGCACCGTTATGTCCAGATCGCGGCAACGGCTCAGCGCCTCAGCGCTGCGCAGCAGCCGACCCAGATGTTCCTCAAGCCGGAACACCTTCCCCTGCCTGGCCAGCATCGTCTCAAACAGCCCCACCGCATGGGTGAATCCCGCGTCCTCCACGCTGACGCGAGCTTCCTCCGCCGGCATCATCGACCCGTTGAAGTAAACCTCCATGTTCCGTCTCTCCGGGGTCTGGTTTTTAGCCGCAGATGAACGCAGATAAACGCAGATAAATGCAATATGTTGAGAGATAGACAGTCAGACCCCGCGGAAGCTCCGAGTACGGAGCATCCGCGGGCTTTGGATTGTTGTCAACAATATTGATCTTATCTGCGTTCATCTGCGGCTACATATCACTTGCCCACGAATGCCCGGAAGTTGTCGCGCAGCAATCGGGCGACGTCGGCTTTCACGTGGTCTTCGGTCACGTGGAAGCCGCTGGCTTCCAGGTCGTTGTACTTGTCGATCAGCACCTTGGCGATGATCCGCCGGCTGTGTTCCCACTTGTACACGAGCTGATCGAGGATGCGGGCGTCGGAGTGCTGCGGCACGAAGGTCGTGCCCAGCAGTTCCATGCGCATACGGGTCATTTCCTCGATCAGCACCGGGTTGTTGAGGAACCACCAGCAGCCGAAGAGCAGCAGGTTGCCGAACTTTCTCGCCGCCACGCACAGTTCGTGCTGGTTTTCACGGGCGAGCATGGTGACCATGAACTTGTTTCGCGGGAACCTGTCACAGAGGCGGACCACCGATTGCACGTCGGACTTGCCCACCATGTCGCCGGCGTCCTTGAGGGATGGATTCACCTGCAAACGCGAGCCGATCATCATGGCGAACGGCATCTTCCGCTCCGCCAGCACCGGCAGCAACGCCTTTTCCAGGAAGGCGTCGGCGTTGGGCTGGGCAGGATTCGGATAGGCAAATTCCGGCGGCAAACTCATGGCGACATAGATCGCCTTCATGCGATCCAGCCAGTGGCGCAGGAACCGTTGCACTTCCGCGGCTGTGCGGTCGGTGAAGGTTTCATCGACGTTGTAGCCCCATTCCCGCAGCTTTTTGCCCGCCAGCGTCCAGTTGCGAAGCAGCGGGTCGATGCGAAGCACAGCCGCGAACCGGTCATCTATCGCCACATCCGGATCGCGTTCCCAGATGCCCCGCTCGTGATCGTCGAACACCGGATTGGTCATGACGATCCAATCGACGTTCGCCGTTTCCATCACCTTGTCCACGAATTGGCTGGGGTTTTGTTTGGCGAACCACTTGCGATAGCCGGCCAGTGTTTTTTCGTTGGGGTCCAGCCCCAGCTTGGACAGCGTGGTCAGCACGCCGCGGCAGGCTTCGCTGATCGGCGTGCGGTCGGCGAAGAGGTGCTTCCAGATGTGGTCGGCCTGCTCGGTCTTGCTCATGGCCCAGAACGTGTCGTAGGGCAGTTCCGTGGCGGGGACAATGCGGAAGACCTCGGCGACGAGGTAGTGATACGTCACCAGTTCATCGATGCCCCAGAGCAGCAGGCCGCCGGGCTGCGGCGCGGCGCCGAAGCGAGGCGTGTAGCAGTGCGTGTGCAGGTCGGTCACGGGCTGCGCAGCCACGGCGCGGGTCACCATCTGCTCGATACCCGCCTTGATGCTGCGAAGCGTGCGTTCGTTGCGGGCCGGAGGCGTGGATCGCATATCCGTTCGTTTGGAACTCATGAACCGTTATCCTTTGGCTTACGGGCGGATCGAGTGTGCGTAAGCAGTCAGTGTAACGCCGCCCTTGTGGTTTTGCAGCGTGTCAGACTCCGATGAAAAGAGTGGTTGGCCTTGTCCATCCCCGCGAGGGCCGGTACATTACACCCGCCGTCGCCTCCTGCGTGAATTGAACGCCAACGTCCCTTCCGCATGTATGGCCCGACATGGCAGAATTGTCGCACAAAATCTTCAAGCTGATCATCCTCCACAACAATCTGATGTCGGAGACAGATCTGAATTTCTTTCTGGAGAAGGGAACGGATCCGGAAGACGCGATCAAGCGGATGATCGCCAGCAACATGCTGACGGAGGACATCGCGGCGAAGCTGCTGCCGGTGTACCGGAAGAAGTTGGCCAAGGAACGTGAAAAGCAGCCGGAGAACGCGTCCGCGTCTCCGGCAGGTAAACCTGCGGCAAGCGTGCCCGCACGCGGCGCGGCAACGACCAGCCATGCCGCGTCCGGGAAATCCGCGCCGAGCCACAAGCCTTCGCCCGGCGACACGGCAGCGCCGATTCCGCTGGATGAGGAAGACGAAGCCGAGGCCGGCGACGCCAACGACCGATCCTCCGGCGTCATGGCATTGGCCACCGATGACGACGGCGCGTCGGACATGAACAAAGCCGACGAGGTCGGCTGGGTGGACACCTCCGACGCCAAGGATTCCGAGCAGGGCATCTCGCATATCAGCGATGAAGAGCGGCTCGAACTGGTGGAGGCTTCCGAACATCACGAAATCGTCAAGGAACTGGGCACGATCCAGGCCAAGCTGACCGCGACACAGGATGAGCCGAAGCTGCCGGCCACCCGCGCCACGGCGGCGCCAACCCCGGCCCCGACCTACGCGCCAGCCATCAAAACCATTGTTCCCGCACCCACCACGGATGACGGCGAAGACCATACCGGCGAACGCATTCCCAGTCCCATTCCTCCGGGCCAGATCGACCCTGTCGCCCTCAAACTGCTGGCCAAAGGCGTGGAACTCGGTGCCAGCGACGTGCACCTGGCCTCCGGCTCATCTCCGTTCTTCCGGCTCAACGGCCAGATCGTCTTCACGGAACTCAAGCCGCTGACCGCCGAACAGGCCATGCACATGGTCCTGGGCTTCATGGACGACACGCAGCAGCAGCATTTCCTGCACACGCACGACATCGACTTTTCGCTGGATTACGAGAACCTGGCGCGGTTCCGCGTCAACGCCCTGCTGCAATTCCGCGGGCCGTCGATCATTTTCCGCATCATTCCCCGGAAGATTCCCACGCTCAAGGATCTGGGGCTGCCGGAATCGCTGGGCCGGTTCACGGAATATCATCAGGGTCTGGTGCTGGTCACCGGCCCCGCGGGGTGCGGGAAGACCACCACCGCCGCAGCCCTGATCGACCTGGTCAACTCCCACCGCAAGGACCACATCATCACCGTGGAAGACCCGGTGGAGTTCCTGCAGATTTCCAAGGGTTGCAACGTCACGCAGCGTCAGGTGCCGATCCACACCAAGTCGTTCTCCACCGCGCTCAAGGCTGCGCTGCGTGAAGACCCCGACGTGATCATGATCGGCGAAATGCGCGACCTGGAAACGGTGTCGCTGGCCATCCGCGCCGCGGAGACGGGCCATCTCGTCATCGGAACCCTGCAGACCAAGAGCGCCGCCCGTACCATCGACCGCGTGATCGACGTCTTTCCGGAGGACCAGCAGGCCCAGATCCGCGCGATGCTCAGCGAATCGCTCCGCGGCATCATCACGCAGCAGCTCATTCCGCGCAAGGACGGCAAGGGCCGCGTCGTTTCGCTCGAAGTCCTCAACGTCATCAGCAGCGTGTCCAACCTGATCCGCGACGCCAAGACGTACCAGCTTCCGTCGCAGATGCAGACGGGCCGCAAACAGGGCCAGGTCATGATGGACGACTCGCTGAACGACCTGATCCAGAAGAATCTGATCACGAAGGAAGAAGCGGCAAAAGTGTCGGAGAACCCGAAGAAGTTCCGGTAGCTAAGAGAAATGACCAATGACCAAATCCGAATGACGAAAAAATACCCGAGGACTCGAAGACTCGTTCACGGGCTTGCGTAAGGCATCATTTGTCATTCGGATTTGGACATTCGGATTTGTCTTGCGGTTGAGGAACGGCGTATGGCCAGGATTGACGAACTTTTCCGACTGGTCAAACAGACCAAGGCCAGCGACCTTCACATGCTGGAGGGGCTGCCGCCGAAGATTCGCGTGCACGGCGACCTGCAGATCGTCGCGGACCATCCCGTGCTGACGGAGCCGATGCTGCGGCAGTATCTCAGCGAAATCACCACGCCGCGGCAGTGGCAGCGCTACGAGGAATCCGGCGATCTGGACTTCGCCTACGGCCTGGAGGGCGTGGCCCGATTCCGCTGCAATTACCTGCGTCAGGTCATGGGCCGCGGCGCTGTTTTCCGACAGATTCCCGACAAAATCGTCACCGCCGAGGAACTGAACCTGCCCGAAGCGGTGGCCAACCTCGCCCATCTGCGCAGCGGCCTGGTCCTCGTCACCGGCCCCACCGGCTCCGGCAAATCCACCACGCTCGCGGCTGTGCTCAACATCGTCAACCGCGCCTACAAGAAGCACCTCATCACGATCGAAGACCCCATCGAATTCGTGCATGAGAACATCAAGTCGGTCATCACGCAGCGAGAGGTTGGCCAGCACAGCGAAGGCTTCGCCTCCGCGCTGCGGGCCGCGGTGCGGGAAGACCCGGACGTCATCCTCGTCGGCGAAATGCGTGATCTGGAGACGATCAGCCTGGCGCTGACCGCCGCGGAACTCGGTCTGCTCGTGTTCGGCACGCTGCACACCAACAGCGCGGCCAAGACCATCGACCGCGTGATCGACGTCTTTCCCGCCGGCCGTCAGCCCATGATTCGCACCATGCTCAGCGAGAGCATCCAGGCGATCGTGTCGCAGCTTCTGCTGAAAAAGATCGGCGGCGGCCGGGTGGCGTGCTTTGAAATCCTCGTTCGCCGCGAGGGCCTGAGCAACATGATCCGCGAAGGCGCCATCAGCAAGATCAGTTCCATGATCGAAACCGGCAAACAGGACGGCATGCAGCTCATGGACCAGGGCTTGATGGACCTGTACAAGCGGAAGATCATCACGGGCGAAGACGCCTACATGAAGGCGTTCACCAAGCGATCCTTCGAGCATCTGCGATCGGCCGGCGTGTTCGAGGAAAAGGGCGAGGACGACGACGCGGTTGAGTTGGACAAGGCTTAGCCTACAATCACGGCGACCCCGACACGCGACGGACCGCGATATTCCCATGAAATACGTGATCATCATTCCCGACGGCGCCGCGGATCATCCGCTGGCGGAACTCGATGGCCGCACGCCTTTCGAGGCGGCGAGCATTCCCCACACGGACGAGCTGGCGGCGATCGGCCGGATCGGCACGGTCAGCACCACGCCCAAAGGTTTCCCCTGTGGCTCCGACGTCTGCAGCATGTCGCTGCTGGGCTACGATCCGGTGAAGTACCACAAGGGCCGCGCGCCGCTGGAAGCCGCGTCACTGGGCATTGAACTCCAGCCTTCCGACTGGATTTTCCGCGTCAACCTCGTCACGGTGATCGACGGGAACATGCAGGACCACTCGGCAGGCCACATCAGTTCCGACGAAGGCCTGCAACTGCTGACGGATTTCGCCGCCCGGCTGGAGTTGCCGGACATGACGCTGTATCCCGGCGTCAGCTACCGCAACATCATGGTGGACTCATCGGGCCGCAAGGGAACCGCCCGCGACTGGTCGGGTCTGCGCACCACGCCGCCGCACGACATCCCTGGCGAGCCGATCCGCAAGCATCTGCCCACGGGCAATCCCCTGGCCACGCTGCTGCAGCAATTGATCTCGCAGAGCGAGACCTTTTTCGCCACGCACGAGGTCAATCAGACCCGGCGTGAACTGGGCGAATTGCCCGCCACGCATGTCTGGCCTTGGGGTCAGGGCCAGAAGCCGGACATGCCGAGCTTTGAATCGCGGTTCAAGCTCCGTGGCGCGATGATCACGGCCGTGGACCTGCTGGCGGGCATCGCACGGTTCATGGGTTGGGATCGACTGGACGTGCCCGGCCAGACCAGCTACCACGACACGGACTATGCCGCCGCCGGCCGCGCGGGCATCGACGCGCTGGACGAGTACGACATCGTCTGCGTTCACGTGGAAGCTCCGGACGAAGCCGCCCATGCCGCCGACGCGAAAACCAAAGTCGCCGCGATCGAAGCGATCGACCAGCACATCGTTGGCCCGATCCATGCCGCGATGAAGGAACGTCAGAAGGAATGGGGCGGCTATCGCATGTTGCTGCTGCCGGACCATTACACGGCCGTGGCGACGCGGAAGCACGACGCCACGCCGCCGCCGTTCGTTGTCGCGGGGACGCGGATTCACAACGTCGTCCGCAGGCCGTTCAACGAACGCAATGCCGCACATGCCGATCTGCACATCGGATTCGGTCACGAACTGATGGAGTTCTTCCTCCACAGCGGCACGGCGTAATTTCGCCGCTTGCGGCGTCGCGGAACGTTTGTTTTTCCGTAAATCACCGCACCTTCGGCCGCTCCAGCCCCAGCGCCGCGAGCATCGCCGCCGCCTTGTCCAGCGTCTCTTCGCACTCCGCTCGCGGATCGCTGTCCGCCACGATGCCGCCGCCGACGGAAAAATCCACCCCTCCTACCCTACCCTTCCTCGGCGTTTCCATCAGCATCGTCCGAATGGCGATGTTGAACACAGCGGATTCGTGCTGCCGATCCGCTACATGGATCAGGCCGATGGACCCGCAGTACAAGCCGCGGCGCACGGGTTCGAGTTCGTCGATGATCTGCATGGTCCGCACCTTCGGCGCGCCGGTGACGGAGCCGCCGGGCATCGTCGCCCGCAGCAGCGACACCACGTCATGCGGCGGATGCAGCATGCCCGTGATGGTCGCCACGCCGTGATGCACCGTGGGATGCGACTCGATCATGCGCGGCTCGGTCACTTTCACCGAGCCATACTCGCACACCCGGCCCAGGTCGTTGCGCAACAGGTCCACGATGATGTGCAGTTCCGCCTGATCCTTTTCGCTGTCGCGCAGCACGGCGGGATCGACATGGGCCGGTCGCGTGCCCTTGATCGGCCGCGTGACCACATGACCATCCTCGCCAACCTGGAGAAACAGCTCCGGCGACGTGGACGCCACCACCCGTCGGTTTTCGTCCTTCGGCGATGCAAGTTCCAGATATGCTCCGTACCATGCCGGCGACACTTGCGCCAACCTGCGGTACTGGGCACGGTGCGCGTGGGGATAGTCGCCGGTCCAGTTGGCGGTGAGCCTTTGAGCAAGGTTGACTTGAAAGGCGTCGCCGGCCCGGATGTAGTCCACCGTCTTCGCCACGGCCTGAACATGGTTGGATTCGCTGGCGCTGCGAAGAACATCGCAACGCCACGTCGCATCGGGAGCAACGTTGGACAGATCAGGCCAGCCACCATCCTGCCACGTCCCGCAGGCGAACCACTGCCGCGTCACGCCATCGAACACCAGCCAGCCGGGACACCACGCCATCTCGATCACCGGCCAGCCGTGCCGATCGGCTTTCGCACCCGACGGCAGATGCTCGATCCAACGGGCCACGTCATAGGCAATGCCGCCGATCCATAGCGATGGCTGATCCGCGCGGTCGTGCAGAGCCTGGCGAAGCGAGGCAAACGGCTGCTCCGTGGCGGTGTTCTGTCGCACAACATCTTCGACGTCCAGCCACTGGGCGAAACCCCGGTCGTTGGCATCGGTGACAAACCGGAATGTTCCCTCCGCTGCCGCCAGAACGGACCAGCGTGCCCATTGCGGGTGAACCCGTCCGGAGTGGAGCATCAGCAGTCGCCGCCCCGCCGGCCAGCGCCGCTGCGCCTCCAGCGGATCCATGTTCCAGTCGAGTTGTCGTCCCCGCGTCCACATCGGGGAACATGGTAGCCCGATGTGAGCAAAACGTCAGGAATGTCGTTACTTGTGGCGATCGCTTCCGGGGGCCGATTTCCCTCCGAAGCCTAACCGACGTAAGATTCCCGCCCTCAACGTGAATACCCTTAATTGATTCCCGGAACACTCCGGCCCCGCCCGGAGGTTCCTGAACATGGCCGGATGACCTCTATGACCGCGAAGAATCTTCGCAATGTCGCCATTATCGCCCACGTCGACCACGGCAAAACCACGCTCGTCGACCGGCTGCTCTACCAGTCCGGCATGTTCCGCAACGAGGACCTGGACAAACTCGCCGGCGGCCAGCACGGCCTGATCATGGACAGCAACGACCTCGAACGCGAGCGAGGCATCACCATTTTCAGCAAGAACTGCGAGGTCAACTATCGCAGGTCCGACGGCGAAGCGTACAAGATCAACGTGATCGACACGCCGGGCCACGCGGACTTCGGCGGCGAAGTCGAGCGCGTGCTGAAAATGGCGGACGGCGTGCTGCTGCTGGTCGACGCCTTCGACGGGCCGATGCCGCAGACGCGTTTCGTGCTGCACAAGGCATTGGACAACGGCCTGCGTCCCATCGTGGTGGTCAACAAGTGCGACCGTCCCGACGCCAGGCCCGAACACGTGGTCAACGAGGTGTTCGACCTGCTGGTGGAACTGGGCGCCGACGATCTGTGCCTGGATTTCCCCGTGGTATACGCGTCCGGTCGGGAAGGCTGGGCAACGAGGAACCTGCAGGAGCCACGTACGGACCTGCGGGACATCTTTGAGGCGATCATCGATCATGTGCCCGCCAGCAAGGGCGATCCCCAGAAGCCGCTGCAGATGCTGGTGACGACGCTGGACTATTCGGAGTATGTGGGCCGCATCGCCGTCGGTCGCGTCGTGGCGGGCGTCATCCGCAAGGCGCAGTCCGTGGCGGTGATCGACCGTCATGGCAAAACCACCCAGCAGCGCGTCCTGCTGCTGCAGCAGTTCGAGGGCCTGGGCCGCAAGGAAGTCGAGCAGGTCGAGGCAGGCGACATCGTGGCTGTGCTGGGGCTGGACCCGGTGGACATCGGCAACACCATCGCCGACCCGGAAAACCCCGTGGCGCTGACCTCGATCAAGATCGACGAGCCGACGCTGACAATGACCTTCCGCGTGAACAACAGCCCGTTCGCAGGCAAAGAGGGAACCTACGTCACCAGCCGGCAGATTCGCCAGCGGCTGGAACGCGAGCTGCAATCCAACGTGGCGTTGCGCGTGGATTTTTCCCGCAACGACGAATTCCAGGTCTCCGGCCGCGGCCTGCTGCACCTGGGCATCCTGCTGGAAAACATGCGCCGCGAAGGCTACGAACTGGCGGCGGGCAAGCCCCAGGTCATCTACCGCCAGGAGCACGGCCAGCGGCTGGAACCGATCGAACTGCTGGTGGTGGACTGCCCCGCTGACTGTCAGAGTTCGGTGATGGCGCTGCTGGGCGAACGTCGTGCGGAACTGGTGAAAATGGACGCCAAGAGCGGAACGTCGGGCTTCAGCCACATGGAGTTCACCATCCCGGCGCGAGGCCTGATCGGTCTGCGCAGCCGGATGCTGACCGCGACGCAGGGCCGGGCCGTGATGCACCATATTTTCGTGGACTACGAGCCTGCCCGCGGCGAAGTGCCCCAGCGCCAGGCGGGCGTGATGGTCGCCACTGAGACAGGCCGGGTCACGTCCTACGCATTGGACTCGCTCTACGATCGCGGCACGTTCTTCGTCGAGCCCGGCCAGCAGATTTACGAAGGCCAGATCGTCGGCGAACACTGCAAGGACAACGACATCACCGTCAACGTCGCACGCGCCAAGCAATTGACCAACGTCCGCAACGCCACCAAGGAAGAAAACAACCGCCTCAAGGCCCCGCGTCAGATCAATCTCGAAGCGGCGCTGGAATACATCGAGGACGACGAGCTGGTGGAGATCACGCCGGAGTCGATCCGCATCCGCAAGCGCAACCTCAAGGAAGCGGACCGCAGGCGCGAATCGCGCCGCGTCGCATCGCTGGAAGGCGCATGAAAAAAGCCCGCGTTCGACGAACGCGGGCTTTGCGGTTTACTCGCAGGTTGTCGCGTAAGATCAGTGAATCATGCCGGTGATGATGATCAGCGCGGTCAGCGCCACCACCAGCAGTGCTCCGATGCTCGCCATTTCCTTGACCCACTGCAGCGGCGTGTACTTACTGTCCACAGCCCGCAGGATGAAGGCGAACGCCACGACGGACTGGGCGGAGCCGATGTGCGTAAGGCAACCGCCGGCCGCGTAGCCCGCGATCTGCGCCATCGAGAACAGCTTGATGTGCGACGCGTTGGGCAGGTCCGTGATAGCCTTGGACGCAAAATCCGCCACGACGTTGTTGTCGAGGATTGCCGACAGCGCGGTGGCGCCCATGAACTGAATCCACGCCACGACGGTGATGCCCATGCTGTCGATGCCCGATTCCAGCAATGACTTGAGCTGCTCGAAGAAGCCGACCTCGGAGAGCAACGAAATCGAGAGGAACAGGGGGAAGAGGAAGTAGTACTCGGCGTACTCGTGGAAAGCGTCCTTGAGGGCCAGCGAGCGCATTTTCTTGAGATTGGCCACGCCGAAGAGAGCGACGAAGAAGCCGGCGGTGGAGGACCAGAACAGCGGCACCTCGTGGTGCATCGCGTGGTAGACGAGCAGGCCGACGAAGGGCACCAGCGCGAAGGCGGCGACCTTGCAGGCCTTCATGCGTGGGCCTTCCAGTTCGGCGAAGGCTCTCTTGACCGCCACTTCACCTTCGTCGTCGCCGGGGCTTTGGTTCTTGGATTCGAGGACGTAGTGCCGGTCGAGTTTGACGGCCAGGTCTTCGGACACGAACTCGCCCAGAAGCTTTTTTCGCAGGTTTTCCGGCACATTTTCGCGCACCAGCGCCAAGCCCAGCGATTCGCCGTGGGTGACGCGGTGTTCGACGCCCTGGGCGTGCGAGCCCATCTCCGCTTTCTTCAATTCCACGAATTCCATGGCGGAGAAGACTTCGCCGTGTCGCTGGGCCTGGAGGAATCGGACCGCTGCGACGTGGGAGTCCACGACGTCCATTTTTTCCAGGTTCACGTGCATGCCTTTGAGGCTGCAGCGGATGACCCATGCGACGCAGAGGTAGCTGACGATCGCGGCCGGGAGACAGTAGGACAGGAAGAAGAGGTCGTTGAGTATAGGTTTGCCGGTGGCTTTGTCGATGACACCGGCCTTCATGATGAGGTTAGGCGGCTCACCGTAGGCCAGCCACATGCCGCAGACGGTGGTGACGACGGTGCAGATCATCACGGCGCGGCGGACGGCGGCGGTGGGCGCGGCGGCAAGCGCGAGGATGATCACCAGCGTACGGATGGTCAGGCCGATCATGGACACGCCGTCGAGGATGCCGGAGGCGAACGACACCACGGCCGTGACCGCCAGCACCGTGGGCAACACCTTGCCTTTATTCATCCGCAGCAGCTTGAACGTGACGCTTTCGAGTAGTCGCGTCTGGGCAACCACGGCGACAAAGAACGTCAGGCCGAGGATGAAGAGCATGGTGTCCAGATGGATCAGATGATCTAGGCCGTGAAAGGAGAGCAGGTTCTCACGGATCAGCGGCAACCAGGCGGTCCAGCCCTTGTCCGCGATCTGGTTCCGCACTTCGGCGGCATGTTCCATCGGCCACCAGACACGGAAGAACGTGGCGACGATGACGATCGCCATGCCGTAGGTCATGGCGTTCTTGTGGATGCGGTACTTGAAGGAGCCGAAGACGAAGAGGGCGATGATGGTCAGGAAGACCTCGGCCGCCATGAACCAGGCGGGGATTTGCACCATGGAGCCGACGACGCCGATGATCGCCGCGGCGATGATGCAGCCGATGACGAACTTGAGGCTGGAGATATTGACTTCGGCTGGTTCGGACGCCGCGTGTTCGGGGGCGGCAGGACTGTGTTCCGAATGACTCATGACAACAGGCCTCCTGAGCGGGACGGTACGGTTGGGTACGGGCCGATCTGTGGCGCAACAAGCGACGGCGTCCGCGGCGCGGAGCCTGCCCGCGATCCCTCTGGAACTTGAAATCGGTTCATCGGCATCCGGTTCTGCAGGAAAACCGGGAAATGCGGTTTCCGGATTGTCCGGTCCGAACCGGCTTGGCGAAGGCGGAGATGCCCGTTACGCTTTGCGTCATGCTGCATCGCAACCTCTGGGCGCCGTGGCGATTGTCCTATCTCAAGCAACTGGTTCACGAACAGCAGTCGCTTGGCGAGGAAAAGCCGGACAAGGGATGCTTTCTGTGCGACGCACTGGCGGCTCCGTGGCCCGGTGACGAGGCCAGGCTGCGTCTGGTGCTCCAGCACGACGACCGGGGACTGATGATCCTCAACCGCTACCCCTATACGAACGGCCATCTTTTGATTGCACCGGCGGAACATGTGGCTTCGCTGTCCGATCTGACACCGACGGGTCGGGCGGGCCTGATGGAACTGACGGAACTGGGCGAACGTCTGCTGCGGGCTGCGATGCACTGTCAGGGGATCAACGTGGGCATCAACCTCGGCCGCAGCGCCGGAGCGGGCATTCCCGGCCATCTGCACATTCACCTGGTCCCTCGCTGGGATGGCGACACGAATTTCATGCAGACCGTCAGCGGAGTGCGAGTGATTCCGCAGGCGTTGGAAGACAGCTACGCGCAACTGAGCGACATGCTGTCTAGGATCACGCAGGGTTGATGAGGAGTTCCGCGACGCCGCAAGCGGCATTACGCACAGGCGGCGGTGCGGCTGTCGAACTTGACGCCGATCTCGAAGCCGAACGCGCGGCGGTTGCACCGCACGACGTGGCACGTGGCGTCACAGGAGCCGTCGGGACCATGGGCGGGGAACATCACGGTCAAGTGGCTTCCCAGTTCCATCGGCTCGTTGGTGACGACGCCGAGACCGGTGTCGGAAATGTTCACCAACTGAAGGGACATGATCTTGGCGGGCGTGATGGCATGCTCGGTAGCGCCTCGAATGGCGGTCACCCGGCCATTGATCGGTCGGCGAATGCCGCGACGACGCTCAAAAACCAACGCGTCGATCTCACTGGCCGTGTCCACGAGTTTCAAGGTTGCATTCAGCATGGCGTCTAGCTCCTGCCTTTTTCCCACCCACCTGCCATGTAGCTTGATCGGCAGGATAATCCGCAGGGTTTACTTATCTTGTCGGTAAAATCAGAGAATCTGGTGCAATCATGACCAACCCCCAGGTTTACCTAGTCGGCGCAGGCCCCGGCGACCCCGGCCTGATCACGCTCAAAGGCTTGCAAAGTCTCCAGATGGCGCAGGTCGTTGTCTATGACGCTCTGGCCGATCCCGCCCTGCTCGCCGAGGCTCCGGCGACCGCCAAACGACTCTACGTCGGCAAACGCGGAGGCCCTCACGCCCTCACCCAGGACCAAATCAACGAGCTTCTCGTGGAAGAATCGCGAAAAGGACTGATCGTTGTTCGCCTCAAGGGCGGAGACCCTTACTTATTCGGACGTGGCGCGGAAGAAGCAAGTTACCTCGCCCGTCACGGCATCGACTGTCTCGTCGTGCCCGGCATCACTTCGGGACTCGCCGCCCCCGCCGCCGCGGGCATCCCTGTGACGCATCGCAAAATCGCCAGCACCGTCACGTTGGTTACCGGACATGAAGACCCGACCAAGCCGGATACCTCGATTGATTATCGGGCCTTGTCTCAACTGATCGCTTCCGGAGGCACGGTGTGCTTCTACATGGGCGTGGGCAGGCTGTCCGCCATCGTGGCGAGTCTGACGGGTGAAGGGCTGTCGCCGCGAACCCCCGCGGCCGTGGTGCAGTGGGGAACCACCCCGCGCCAGCGCAGCGTACGCGCCACGCTCGATACGCTGGCACAAGCCGTGGAAGCCGCCGGCGTCAGCTCCCCCGCCATTATCGTCGTCGGCCTGGTCGCCGCCATTGAGGAGCCTGGCCTTGATGGCTTCACCCGTCGTCCGCTCTTCGGTCAGCGCATCCTCATCACCCGCACCCGGCATCAGGCGTCCGAACTGCGTCGCCAACTGACCGACCTCGGCGCGGCTGTACTCGAAGCCCCCACCATTGACCTCGTGGAACCCGACAACTGGACAACCATCGACGAAGCCCTGCGCAACGTCCGCTCCTACGACTGGATCGTGCTCACCAGCGTCAACGGCGTGGAAACGATGGCGCAGCGTCTAGCTACGCTCAAGCTTGACAGCCGCAGCTTGGCGGGCGTGAGGATCGCCGCCATCGGCGACAGCACCGCGCAAACGCTGCGCGACCGCATGGGCATCGAAGCCGATCTGGTTCCCACGCGATTTGTCGCCGAGTCCCTCGCCGGCGAACTGCTGGCCAAACAGGATGTCCGAGGCAAGCGGTTTCTGCTGCTCCGTGCCGACATCGCCCGGCCGGCGCTGCCGAAGCTGCTCACCGAAGCCGGCGCTGTGGTGGTGGACCTGTGCATCTACCAGACCCGCCGTGCCGAATCGCTGCCGGAGAATGTCGTCGAAGCGTTGGATCGCGGCGAAGTGGACTGGATCACCTTCACCAGCGCGTCGACGGCTAACAATCTCGTGGAACTGCTTGGCACGCGGCGCAACCTGCTGGACAAGCCGCGACTGGCCAGCATCGGCCCGATCACCAGCGACGCCATGCGCGCCTTGGGACTGACCATCGCCGTGGAAGCTTCGCGCCACGACATCGCCGGCCTCGTCGATGCCCTCTCGCTTGCCTGCCGCCACGAGCCGGGCGCATAAGCGACAACACTCCCACGATCCCCATCAAACGAAATACCCCGTGAAATACAACGTTTCGGCCAGTCTCCCGGCGTTGGCCCATTTGCATCGCATGGAACAGTGGGGACAATGTTTCACCTTGTATTGATCCCCACCCCCTACCCGAGAAATGACATGGCGATTCCCACGATTCCGACGTTGCGCGTTCTGTTGGTCACCGGCGGCGGCTGGCACGATTTCGCGGCCGGCGAAAAAATTCTCAAGGAAAACCTCGAAAAGACCGGACGCTATCAGGTCACCTGCACTCACCTGTCGCCCCAGGGCGTGCCGGAGTTCGCCAAGCTGCCCGGCGGCTCGTTTGATGCCGTGCTGATCTACACCCAGTGCGCCGGCGCCATGCCGCAGGACCAGGAAGACGGCCTGATCCGCTTCGTCGAAAACGGCGGCACCCTCGTCGGACTCCACTGCGCCAACGACTCCTGGACCGGCAGCGACCGCTACATGCAGCTCATCGGCAGCCGGTTCCGTACTCACGCTCCCGGCACTTTTGAATTTGAAGTGACGCTCAGCGACGCGGCGAAGCAGGCGGGCCACCCCATGGTCGTCCGCACCGACAATTTCGCCATCCGCGATGAGCACTACCTGATCGATCCCAAGAACGATTTCGACGTCTTTGCCACCAGCTTCTACGGCGGCAAACCCGAACCCATGGGCTACACCCGCAAGCAGGGTAAAGGCACGGTCGTCTACCTCGCCAACGGCCATTACCCGGCCTCGCTGAGCAACCGCTACTTCCTCCGCTTTGTCGACCGCGCCCTGCGCATCGGCGTCAAGGCCGACACCGTCGGCAACGTCCGCGCGGGCATCATCGGCTACGGCGGCGCGTTCAACATGGGCAAGTATCACGCCGACGCCATCAACGCTCAGCTCGGCATGAAAACCGTGGCTGTGTGTGATCTCGATCCCAAACGCACGGAACAGGCCAAGACCGAACTGGGCCAGCAGATTCTCACCACCAACAAGGTGGAAGAGATGATGGCGATGCGCGAAGTGGACATGGTCGTGGTCATTCTGCCGCACAACATCCACGGCTCCGTCTGTGCTGCCGCTGCCAGGGCGGGCAAGCATGTGGTGACGGAAAAGCCCTTCTGCATCACCATCGAGGAAGCGGACGAGATGCTCGCCGCCGCGAAGGCTTCGGGGACGATGCTCAGTTGCTTCCACAATCGCCGGTGGGACGGCGACTTTCTCCGGCTCCTGGGCCTCGTCCGCGACGGCGCGATCGGCAACGTGTATCACATCGAAGCCGCCAGCGCCGGGTACGGCAGGCCCCGCAACTGGTGGCGGTCCAGCAAGGAAATCTCCGGCGGCACGCTCTACGACTGGGGCGCTCACTACTGCGACTGGACCCTCAACATCGCCAACAAACGCATCGCCTCCGTCAGCGGTCTGCTTCAGAAACGCTACTGGCACCAGTCCGACAACGAAGACTACGCCAAGGCGACCATCCGCTTCGAGGACGGCACGTCCGCGGAAATCGAACAGGGCAGCCTCGCCGCGATCAGCCGGCCAGGATGGCGCATCCTCGGCGACACCGGCGGCCTGTCCAACGGCGGCCCGCATCAGGAAATCACCATGGTGCAGATCGTCAACGGCGTCCGTCAGGAATCCAAGCTCCCCGGCGGCCCCGGCACCGCCCTGAACTACTACCAGAACGTCGCCAACCATCTGATCCTCGGCGAGCGGCTGGTCGTCACCGCCGAGCAGGCCCGCCGCGCCATCGGCGTCCTGAGACTGGCGGAACTGTCCCACATGCAGGGCGGCATTCCCCTGCCCCTGACAGGTGAGGACAAGTTCAACCCGGACTATCTCTTCCCGTGGTAATCTGACCGTCTGATGATGAACCAGACATCCCCCACCGTCGCCGGCGAGCCGGCGGTCTCCGTCTCGCCGGCGACGCAGGTTCATTCCCTGCTCGTTGAGGATGCGCCACCCCGCGCCGGTCGCGCGTTCGCGGCCATGGCGTTTTGTCTGTTGCTCTGCGCCTGGCCGCTCTACGTCGCACTGGGCACGCGCGACACGATCCACACCATGGAAAACATCTCGCTGATGAGCAGCCAGGAAACGTGGCTGCGTCAGTGGGGATGGCACGACATTCCCGCGGAAAAGGATGCTTGGTTGGTCCCGTCGCAGAACGCCCGGCCTCGCTACAACAAACCGCCGCTGGTCGTCTGGGTCAACATGCTGATGTGGTCCGACCTGACCCCCGCCGGCAGCACCGTCGAACAGCTCACCTTCCGCTCACGGCTGGCCAGCGCCACCATGGGCATGGTCATGCTTGCCGGCGTCTTCTGGATCGGCCTGAGCCTGGGCAATCTGCGCACGGCGATGTTGTCCACGCTCGTTGCCGGCTCCATCTGGTTCTTCCAGCGTCAGGCCCGCAACGCTTCCTATGACGTCTACCTTGTCGCGTGGGCGACGATGGCCATCGCTGCCGCCCTATGGGCCATGCGACCGTGGAAAGCTTCGCCATCACTCGTGCGAACCTTGGGCGGCTGGGCCCTCGCCGGCGTCTTTCTCGGCTTGTCCATCCTCTCCAAGGGCGCGCTGGCGATTGTCATCACCGTGATACCACTGATCCTGATGATGGCGATCCTCCGCGACCGCTGGAAATCGGCGGCCCTGGGATTGGCGATCCTGATCCTTGCCGCAGCCGCGGTGGCGGCTCCGTGGTACATCCATATCGAACAAACCTTCCCCCGCAGCACGCAGACGCTGGCCAGCGAATACGGCGCGCGACGGGCCGAGTTTCAGACCCCGTTTTACTACCTCGCCCTCGTCGCCCTTGTCTGGCCCTGGTCCGTCTATCTCATCGCCAGCCTGTTTCATCCGTTCAAACTGGCGCGCGGGGCACGCGGGAAACAAGTCTTCATCGCCTGGGCGTGGTTCCTGTTCATCTTCATCTTCTTTTCCATCCCTGGCGCGAAGGAGCAACGCTACATCCTGCCCATCCTCCCGGCTGCGGCGCTCATGGCGGTGCAGGTCTGGCAGGATCACCAGAAGCTCGAGGAAACCGGCGGCCACGACCCCGGCATGATCGCCCTCGTCTGGCCCCACTGGCTGGGCATGATCGCCGTCGCCGCGATGATCGGCCCCTTCCTCGCCATGCAGCAATGGATGGTCGATCACCAATGGGCCGACCAGCAGCCGATCGGCCAGCTTTCGCTCTGGGCGGGATTGCCGATCAGCGCGGCACTGCTCGCGATCGCCCTCATGGGCCTTCGCCGACATCTGCAATGCCGCATCGCTTCCGCCATGAACCTCTCCGTCGCATGGGCCTTGATCTTCAGTTCCACCATCCTGTACGCCTACACCTGCGCCCCGCACGGCATTCACCCGATCAAGGCCGACTGCCAGCGCGTCGCAGCCATCCTCGGCGACGCCCCGCTTCGCTATCTCCAGGCTTCGCCCGACGAAGTCTGGCCCAACGAGGAATTCGCCTTCTTCTCCCGCCGCATCGCCTTCAGCATCAAACCGGACCAACTGGACGACTACAAGCACAAGGCCACTGCGGATCATCCGGTCTATATCATGGCAGACATCACCCCTCAGCACGACCATCCGATGCTCGCCGCCGGCTTCGCCATCGCCACGACGTTCTACCAGGACCGCGACCGTCTGCAGAATCTCTGGCGATTCCCTGCCCCCGAAGCCGCCGCCTCAAACCTGCCTGCGTCGCACTGAATCACCATGGGACACAACACGAAACTCG